>JAPPAB010000044.1 GCA_026705765.1 Gemmatimonadota bacterium | reverse complement strand
TGGACACCTTCTCCCCGTGTTTTTAGACCCTTATTCTGGAGGGAGTATATGCCTACAGGTATTCGCAACTTTGTCATTTTTACCATCGCCATAATCGTATCGTGGATTGTGGGGTCAACTGTGCCACCTACATGGACCGTTGAACAAATCACCTTAGACGTTCTCACAGACGATAGCGGCAATCTGTATTACACCTACAGAGGAAAACCCGCCTATTTCGATGCGGTGCCGCTTGAGCAAGCGCAGCTCAACCCCTCGATAATACACGGATCCAGCGAAACGCCTCCCATCAAACAAGAATTTGTCTCATCAGTAGAGGATGGAGAAACAAAATATTATCAACTCCTCGCAAAACACCACTGGGGCTACTGGTCACTGCTGCCCGCGGTGGTGGCCGTGCTCTTGTGCTGGATTACCAAAGAACCCGTCACAGCTCTTTTGGGCGGTATTATTTCGGGCGCGCTTATTTTGACTCGCTATGACTTTACGGGCGAGGTTTTAATTCCCTCATTATCAACGACAAATGCCGCGAGTATCTTATTACTCTATTTGTGGCTCCTGGGCGGGCTTATGGGGATATGGTCGCGCACGGGTGCAGCGCAAGCTTTTGCCGAGTTTATGACTGTGCGTTTTGTTCGCGGTCCCAAGAGTGCCAAGCTCGTCGCTTGGATGCTCGGTGTTATTTTCTTTCAGGGCGGCACTGTCAGCACCGTGCTGGTCGGAACAACTGTCAAACCCATTGCCGACGAGGAAAAGATCAGCCACGAAGAACTGGCGTACATCGTCGATTCGACCGCTTCACCGATTGCCTCACAACTCGCTTTTAATGCTTGGCCCGGCTATGTTCAGGCTTTTATCTTTGTCGCTGGCGTCAGTTTTTTAGCTACTGAAGCCGACCGCCTTCTCTTCTTTTTTAAGAGTGTTCCATTCTGCTTTTACGCGATTTTCGCCGTGTTGGGCACGTTCCTGCTCAGTATTGAAAAACCCCTCTTTTTGGGCAAGCAACTCAAGGAAGCTATGCAGCGCTCTCGAGAGACCGGGCAACTCGACGCCGACGATGCCGATCCTTTGAGTGCTAAAGAATTGCAGGGAAGCAATGTGCCCGAAGGCTACACGCCGCATGTCCTCGAATTTTTCCTGCCTCTGGGCGCGCTTATCGCCATTGCTATCGGGACTTTTATTACCAGCGGGTCTCCCAATGTGCAATGGGCTTTTGGCATCGCGCTTCTGATAGCCGTGGGTATGGCTCTTGCCAAGGGCATGTCGCTCAAAGACATTGTCGCGGGTTTTCACGATGGTCTCAAAGGCGTGGTGCTCGGCTCGGTTATTCTCTTGCTCGCCATCACTATTGGCGGTATCAGCAAGGAAACGGGCGGAGGCATCTTTTTGGTGGAGCAACTCGGAGATACCATTCCATATTTCATTTTGCCGGTCTTGCTTCAAATTCTCACGATGGCGATTGCCTTTTCCACAGGTACGAGTTGGGGCACGTATGCAGTGGCTTTCCCACTGGCTATGCCACTGGCCTGGGCCGTTGCTACGGCAAATGGCCTGTCACACCCCGAACTTTTTATGACGCTGTGTTTTGCCGCTGTCATAGATGGTAGCGTTTACGGCGATCAGTGTTCGCCCATTTCAGATACTACGGTTCTCAGTTCTATGTGTACGGGTTGCGATCTGATGGATCACGTCAAAACGCAAATTCCGCAAGCCTCCATTGCCGCTGGCATGGCAGCAATCTGCTGGACCGTCGTCGCTTTCTTTACAGCATAAGAGGATTTTTTACAATTCATTAAGCCAAAAGGAGGCACACAATGCCTGTTGGAATGATGCTGTTTATGACATTTATAGTGACTTTGTTCGTCATTGGTTTTATTGTTATTTCTTCTGAACACAAAAAATCAGATTGAATATTCCATTGATGAATCGCCTTTTTCACGCAGAGCTCGAATTGCCCATTCGCGGCAAAAGTCAGCGCGTTACCCGTCGTCCCAATGTTGCGCCTGGCGAAACGGCAGTTCTCTTTGACGAAGAAGGTCCAGGGTGCATCCATCACTGGTGGCTCACTTATGGGTATAAGCGCGAAGGCGATGCGCGCGATCCCATCCACGATTTGCAACTCCGCCTCTATTGCGATGGGGAGGACGATCCCACTGTCGATCTCCCCATCGCTCGTTTTTTTGCCATTCTCTTTGAACACGATATTTATCCCATTGATAGCGCGGCTATCAAGATTCTTCCCAAAAACGCGCTCAATTGTTATTTGCCCATCCCTTTCAAATCGCTGCGTCTCGAAATTACGAATAATAGTGGCCGCGCGATTCCGTTCTGGTTCATGGCCGATTGGTCGTCGTATGACAATACCGAATTAACCCCATTACGCCTCCATGTCACGCACCGGGGCGAATATCCCGCTCAATCGCTGGGTAGTATTCTGATGGCCGATTATTCGGGCAGTGGATTTATCGCGGGTATGGTCAAAGGCGTGGTCGTAAGAGATCGCGCGGATAGCTGGTATCACACTGGCGGAGACTTGTGGCTGCTCGATGGGGAAAGCGATCCCCATGCCCTGCGCGGCATTGGTGGTGAAGATATTTTCAATATGAGCTTTGGGATATGGAAGGTGCAAACTGATTGGGTAGGCGCGCCGCATATCCATCGAAGTACTGGACATACGGCGGGTGGCTCTGGTTACGAAGGGGTGATGTACCGCTTTTTTGGTCCCGATCCAATATGGTTTGATCATTCGGCAATTATTCGTTTTGGCTCCCGCGGGAATGATCTGGAAAGCGTTATCTACGCCTATGTCAATCCCGCCGAATCCCCGGCCATTCTCACGCCAGCCCAATGGCAAATCGCCGGCCCTTTTCCCTGCAATACACGCGAAGATTTCAATCGGTCCGAATGGGCCGAGAAATCTGTCGCGGATTGGCCCAATACACATACCGCTGATTTTGATATCTATATGGGTGAGAATGCACCCACTACATTTTCAATGCCTATTCAGGCGGATTCAGAACGCGGCTGGTGCGATTTCACACGGTATCTTCGCGGTCGCAAACGCACCAATGTCGGTACCCAACCCGTCAGTGTCTCGGCTTATGCCGTGGGACAAATCACCCCGCCCGAAGCTGGCGCGTACACCCTCGCTGTGGGGTATGACGACTGGATTCGCGTGTGGGTCAATGGCGAGGAGGTCTATGCGGGGGAACATGAGAATGGGTTCGCCATTGAACATATTCCATGTAATCTTCCATCCGGGCCTTCTGAAATACGGATTAAACTCTCAAATTTCGACAATGCCCAATGGCGTCTCTGGACTTTTCACGTCGCATTGCAGAATAAATAAAAAAAACCGCAGAACTTAGAGCGTCCTGCGGTTCCATTTTCTTTTTTACTCCTTTCATCTCGACATCAGGGCAGATGGGTCGCCTTCGATCCAGGCTTCACCCCCGTCTGTCCATACCTCTTTTTTCCAGATCGGCACGGTCTGTTTTAACCGATCAATCGCGTAGTGACACGCTTCCAGAGACGCTTTGCGATGCGGAGAGGAAATCGCGATTAGTACGCTGATTTCTCCAATTTCCAACCGGCCTACGCGGTGCAATATTCCCACGCAATCCACCTCCCACTTTTCTCTTACTTCATCTCCAATTTCACGCATTTTCTTTTCGGCCATGTCGCTATATGCATCATAGACGAGATAGGAGGTTCCGCGCCCTTTTGTATTGTCCCGCACCACACCCGCAAATGTGGTTACAGCACCGTCCGAATCCGCCAGCACCGCATTGTACAAAGCATCTGGTTTTATCTCTTCGTCCTGAATTTTGTACACATCGTCAGCCATAATAATTTCCTCTAAAGGCGAAAGGGTAGGCCCCTATCCACCACTTACAGGGGGAATGAATGCTATCTCATCGCCATCTCGAAGTTCCGCATCTCGTTCCACATACGCCTGATTGACCGATACCATCAAACTCGGTGCCATGTCTGTAAATCGCGCCTGTTCCGATGCGAGCTTTGATATCAAATCCGTTACTGTCGCACCGTCTGGTAGTGTCATTTCCGACTCACCAGTGCCAATCAAATCGCGACAAGATGCAAAGAAGAGTACTTTGATATTCAATTTTTACTCCACAAAAGACGATTTTTAAATTTTTTTAAGCCTCGGGTTGTCCTGGACGCCCACTTTGCGACCGCGTTTGGCAATGGGTTTGCCATCGATTTGCTTAATATCTGCCGTAAAATCAATCGGGGATGCGCCGCTAATTGCACTGCCCACACCGAAACCGGCAATCGGACACTTTAACCGCACAAATTCTGAAATCCGCTCGGGCGTTAATCCGCCACTTACAAAAATCCCCACCTGATCAAAGTCCGCACTGTCCAGTGCTCTGCGCACGCGCCAGACCAGGTCGGGTGTAACCCCACCCAACTCTGAGGGTGTATCCAGGCGGACTCCCCACAATCGTCCGGCCATTGCACGCGCGACGTGCACGCTTTCTTCTGCCTCGTCTCGAAATGTATCTACCAGTACAACGCGCCGCACAGCATCGGGCATGTGGGTATCAAAAGCCCGGGCAGCAGCTACTGTATCGCCGTAAATCAACATCAGAGCGTGTGGCATGGTGCCCGATGCTTTTTGATCGGATAGGGCAGCGCCTGCCGGTGTTGCACAGCCAGCACATCCTCCGATCAATGCGGCGTATTCCATGCGGTCTGATACGGCGGGATGTACGTGCCGCGCGCCAAAACTGATCACGGGAATTTCTCCCGCGGCTTCCACACAGGCGCGCGCCGCAGTAGCCCAACCGCTGCCGTGTGCGAGTGTGCCCAATAGAGCCGTTTCAAAAATACCAATGGTGCAATAATCTGCGTGAAGGCGCAATACCACTTCTTTGCGCGCCATTGCCGATCCTTCATCAAGCGACCAGATCTCTGCATTTTCGGGCAATGTCTGACGCAAAATGTCCAGGATCTCTCGGATGCCGCACAAGAGGCCATCGGCATTGGGAAATACCTCCATAACCACCGATGGATTGCGGCTTTCGGCTTTGAGTACTTCGAGGGTATTTAGAAAATACTGATCTGCCCGGTTTTTGTCCAGGAATGGGATGTCATTCATATCTAAAAATACGGAGTGGGCAAGGCACACAGGCGTCGCCTCTACTGCGCCAATTTTTCCTTCATTGCATCCAAAAATGCCGAAGGAACCCGAACGGTTCCCATTACGGCTTGACCGCGACCATCGCCGTGGCAATCTGATCCGCCCGTTGTGAGCAGGCCATAGTGTTGTGCTATATCTGAATAGCGACGCACATCTGCGTGGTCGTGTTTGACATGCATCACTTCTATACCGTCTAACCCCTGTTTGATCAGGTCGGGAATGAGGGCATCGCGGCGGTACAAGACGGGATGTGCCAGGCTGGCCAATCCACCAGCTGCGTGAATGACTTCTACCGCTTCGCGCGGCGTCAATACATATTTGGGTTGGTACGCGGGTTTCCCATATCCCAGATATTTTTGGAATGCGTGATCGTGGGAAAACACAACGCCCTCTTCGACCAGCACATCTGCCACATGAGGGCGCCCGATAGTAGCATCTCCCGCTTTGTGTAATACCTGCGCCATTTTAATTCGTATGCCCAGGCGATTGAGTCGAGCCACTATTTTTTCTGCGCGGTTGCGCCGAGCATCTTGAAATTTTTGTAAATACGCCAGTAAATCCGAATTTTCAGGATCGATAAAATAGCCCAGGATGTGAATGTCTATGCTGGCTTCCTGCGCACTCAATTCAATGCCGGGAATTACTTCTACACCGATGTTCTGACCGACATTCTGGGCCTCTTGCACGCCAGCAACCGAATCGTGATCCGTCAGGCTGATGGCCGATAATCCCAATTCGGCTGCTCGCTGAACAACCTGTGTTGGAGAGTAGGAGCCATCCGATTGCGTCGAATGCAGATGCAAATCAATATAAGATGTCATAGAAAAGTCGGTTGTCAGTGCTATACGTACGTCAATCCCGATGCCTGTTTTTTGCCTTCGCGCTGTAGTTTGCGCAATTGACCGCGCAACAAATTGCGCTTGATCGCGTTGAAATGTTCGAGGATTAGCACGCCATCCAGATGGTCAATTTCGTGCTGAAGCGCTTTGGCGGCAATGCCTTCCAGTGTCATTTCAAATACACTTCCATTTTCGTTGAGCGCGCGCACCCGCACCTGTGCCGGGCGTTTGACATCTCCGACAATTTCCGGCAGGCTCAGACATCCTTCTTCGCCAATACATTCGCCCTCTGCCCATAAAATTTCCGGGTTGATGAATACCAGGGGTTCCGACATGGGGTCGCGCGGGCGAACATCCATTACCAGAAGCTGGCCTGTAAAGCCCACCTGTTGTGCCGCAAGGCCAACGCCTTCGGCCTTATACATTGTTTCGAACATGTCCTCAACAAGCTGTCGCACATCATCGGTTATATCGCGGATAGGTGTCGCTTTTTTTCGCAGCGTTGGACATCCGATTTTTTTTATTTCGAGTAAGGCCATGTTTTTGGGCTGGGACTGGTAGATAGGTGCTTATTTATTGCCAGGTCCCTAATCCTTTGCCTCTATTTTTAATAGCGCTTCATTCAAACTGCCCGTGCGATAGCCCTGGAGATCGAGGGTGACATAGCGATATCCGATATTTTTGAGTGTTTGAGCCACAGCCTCGTTCGTACCATCCTGAAAAAAACGCGCCAGATCTTCGGAGGGAACTTCTATTCGGGCAATATCTTCGTGGTGCCGAACGCGCACTTGTACAAATCCACGGGATTTTAAAAATTGTTCGGCGCGGTCAATTTTACGCAATGCTTCCTCTGTGACGGCTGTGCCATAGGGTATTCGAGAAGACAAACACGCAGATGCGGGTATGTCCCAGGTGGGCAGTTGCCATCGCTTTGACAGTGTTCTGACGTCGTCTTTGGTGAATCCCAATTCGACCAACGGCGCGCGAATACCCCGGGATTCGGCGGCAGCCATACCCGGGCGATAGTCGCCAACATCGTCGGCTATTGCGCCGTAAAGCAAATACTCGAATTGTCCTGCATAGCGTTCGATTACTTCGTCCAGCTTATCGGCCAGCGCGCTTTTGCAGTGAAAACACCGATCGGGATCGTTTTTTACGTAGTCGGGGTTTTCCATTTCCCGGGTATAGACGATATCGAGTTGAATGCCAATTTGCTCGGCCAGTGCTTGCGCTTTTTCGAGTTCACCAGATGCATAGCTCGCGGAGACTGCAGTGACTGCCAGCGCGCGGTCGTCCAGAACCCGATGCGCTGCCGCTGCCAAAAACGCGCTGTCAACTCCGCCCGAAAATGCCACGACTACACTGCCCATGTTTTTCAGTAAAGCATTTAGCCGTGTGAGTTTTTCATCAAGTGTCATGTTTTTAACCCCCGCTCACTTTTTAACCGCGCCAGGTACTACTACTGCATCTACCATTCCGTGCAATATTTTTTTGTCTGCTGGACAGACTGTCGCCTGTAAGCCCGAGAGTACAGCTTTGTCTTTAATGACAAAATAATAGGGCTGCAACCGCACCCGTCCTCTGAATGTTTCGATTTGATCAGTTTCGTAATCGTAGTACGACGCAGAAAAAGTCGCGCCATTGTGAAATTCCTGCATGATATGAGGCGTTTGTTCAAAAGCGCATAGCGCTTCGTCGATCACGCCTTGCCAATCTCGCTCGGCCATGTCGTGCCCAATGGCTACTCCGCGACTGCCCCAGGCCATTTCAGAATATCCCGAGGGTTTGATGACCAATTGCCGGTGTTTTTGCCCCAGGTGCCCCAGCGCGTGCCAATCGGAAAAGGATTGCCCGTCAATTTCCAATCCCGCAATAACGCCATGGGGTGGCAAAGGCGCGGGGTCTAAGATCCACGTTTTGGGAAAGGTTTGCCGCAAAAAGGCCACGGATTTTTTGCCCAAATGTTGGCGCCAGAAATCCGATAACAGGGGATGGTGAAACAGCGCCATCATCATCTTTTCTTCGTGATATGCTTTTAAGGGGGGTGTGAGCTTGACAAGCCCTTTGCGTACCGCGTAAAAAATTAAATCGATTTGGGGCAGGTTTCGCAAATCGAATAATTCAAAAAACCTGTATATCACATCTATGCGCTGGCGACCATGTGCCCCATTGACAAATAGTCCATCTTCGACAAAAGATACTTCTTCGGGACCAATGACATAAGTTTCCAGACCAATGGCATTCAATCGATCGCCCAAATACGACATTTCCGGGCGATAAGCCGATGCTTCTTCCGAGACCACTATGCCCAAAACAGGCGCATCTGTGCCAGCAACGTCGCGGATCATCTGTGCAAATCCAGTGACCATTCCATTTGCGCCGCCCACAATTTGATCGCCGAGTGTGGCATATCGCTCTGCCAGGCTTGCCGTAAATCCGATCCCACCGGGCACGGAATCCAACTCCGTCGCAATCATTCCCGCTCGCGTGGGTATCACATCGGGCCGAATTACGAGGGGGACATGGCTTTTGAATCGGCTCATTTGCCCAAATTTGATCACTTCTTCAGATTTGCCCTGGTCCAGATACTGCGCGACCCATGCGGGTTGAATGCCTCTTATGCTTTGCGAATACAATAGATTTAGTGCTTTGTAAAACTGATAGAGATGCTGTCCCAATGCCTCAAGGTGTGATAGAACTGGGGGCGGCAGCCACCACGGATCGGGCGATACGCGCCAGGAACTGTTCGACTGCGGATGTACTTCGCGCTGTACTTCGGTATATAAACCGCCTCTGGGCGTTAGATCGTCAATATAGCGTGCCCGTTCCCGGGCGTCCATCTCGTCAACGGATTTCTCCGTGTCACAAATGCTCATAAAAATTCCTTCGATTGGCGTGTTCGCATTTTTTCTAAAATCTATCTCCTAAAATACAAAGAACAGGGAGTGCCGCAAGATGCAAAGCCCTGTTCTGTATAATATAACATAATAAATATGTAGGTGCTTATCCTTTGCGTTTTGATCCCAGATGCTCACTGATAAGCGCGCGCTCGGCTTCAGAGAGTACTGGCGCATTATCTTGTTCAGGTGGAGATTCTGATGCTGTTTGAACTCCATTATCCGCCGCGGGTTCTTCGGGTTCGGGAGGCTCGGATAGTGGCGGCGGTTCTGGCGCTACTTCAGGTAGCTCAACAGACGGTAGGGGGTCGAGGTGTATTTCTTCGGTCAGTTCATCCTCCAGGTTTAATCTCGCCGTAACAGCGTTATAAATCGATTGGGCGGCTTCGACTCGGGCTTCCACCTGGCGGATTGATTGGCGCAATTCTTCTATTATAGCCAGTGCATCTTCAATTTCTCGACGCGCATTATCGAGGACTTGCCCATAAAGTATATCTGAGGAATCGCCATCTGGAGCAGACATAAAAATATCCTTACTGTTTGTGAGTATCCGATGTGCACCGTAAGTATAAGGCACACAATAATAGATAGCAAGATAAAATAGAGATTGGGATGCGGAGTAGCTATTTCGCGAAATCAAAGATGATTCACTCCGTACCAAACCCCAGGGATTGGCAAGCAGGCGCGCAAGATCTCACCGGCGCGTCCGCCGGCATCTAACATCGCGTTCTCAGTTTTTTCCAGGGTTCCAAAAATTAGCTGTGCCGCTGCACCTCGGCTTTCGGCCACCACGCGGTCGCCGCCGTAATAGATGTGATATTCATCGCCCACTTCCCGAAATGCCAACCCTTGAGCCGCGTGTTCTCCGATTCGTTCGACAAAATAGGGGCGCATTTTTTCGAGCAACTGTTCAAAATGAATGATCATTGTCGTGCCGGGGAGATTGGCTGGCTCACCTGTCAAACCGCGCGCTTCAAGCAGGCCGCGCAATACGGTGTCGAATCTCTTGACGTGCAAAGACAACTGATTCAGATGCTGATTGGCGATAAATTTGTCCAATGCACCGACGATTGCAGATCGCTCACCGGCGTAGTCGAGCAAGTACACTTGTCCTGCATCTCGTTCGCGTGCCTGCTGCATGACCCCAAAGGCAACGGGCTGATCACCCCGATGGATCAGATAGGTTTTTGCCGGGCGGTTCTGCACCCATCCATCTATGCCAAAGGCGATGTCCGAAGGCGGGCGCAGCCAGCGTACGGGTTCTCGCCGGTAGATGGCTCCAATCGTTTCTACATCTGCTTTTGATGCCTGTGTTATCGTCCAGGTTGTATCGTCAAAATCGTTTGCCCGCTCACGCGCGATGTGAAATATCCTATCTCGCCCTACATATCGGCACCCATATCGATGGTACATGTTGCGATATCCCGATACCATGATATAATCCACGCCATCTTTGCGGCAGTGACGCATGGTATCTCGCAAGAGTGCCGTGGCATGGCCCTTGCCCCGATGGGCTTCGTAAGTCGCCACCCCTCCGAGGGACGCTACGCGGAGTGTGCATCCCATAATGGATATGTTCCGCCGAATTGTGCCGATGTGCGATACGACTTCGCCGTTTTCGACGACTACGCGCAAATTGTGCATATTATCGTCATTGAAGGCGTGTGGTTGCATATCTGAGAGCCCCTCGAAAAATACGTTGTCGAGTAGCTGACACAAACGCCCCATTTCATCGCGACGCACGCTGCGAATCCCATTTTCCCACGATGCTTCTGGCTCTCTGGGCATAAAGATCTCCTGACAGCGATACGCTGTCTTATCCTTTCAGATATTTGTCAAATATATCCAAACACTTGTGTCCGCTAAATTCGTGGACCCCATCAAATCGATCTTTTACCAACTGATCGCGCGCATCTGCGGCGCGATAGATTTTTGATAGGTGGCGAAATGCCCGTTCGGCATCTGCGATTTGAAAACCAGGATCGCGTTCGCCCATCTCCACGACCAGAGGGCGAGGTGCGATCAAACCCGCAACATCGGGAATATCGCCAATCGCCATCAATCCCGGCATATATTGTGCACCGCAAAAATTTGCTCTTCCGGGCATTGCACCTTCTCGCAACGTGCTGAGATATCCACTGATACACGCGCATTTGATCCGCTGATCCAAAGCCGCTAAATAGGTCGTCATTGTGCCGCCAAATGACACGCCCAAACACCCAAGCCGCTTTTCATCCACTTCTCGACGCGCCTGTAAATAATCCAGTGTGCGAAACCCATCCCAGATTTGCAATGCCAAAAAGTGATACCCGCGATATCCTTCTGCCATGTAATTTACGTTGCACTTGTCGCGTGTTTGGCGCACCCAATCATCAGGACTCATCCGCTCGCCAAATCCCCGCCAATCCGGCGCGATGACCACATAGCCCCGCCGCACGAGTTGGATACCCAACTGCTTCTGATAATCTTCGTGTGGCTTTTCATCTGCGTCCAAACCCACGAGTGGATTTTTGCCTATCCCGTGGCCGTGCGCCGCCAGAATCCCCGGACGTTTTTCGCCGCGCTCCAGTCCCTTTGGCACCAGTACAAATGCGGGTACACTGGCAAATTGCTCTGTGTCAAATGCGATCTTTTCGCGGACGTAATCCCCCATGTCGTCCCGGCGTATCACTTCCGCCCGAAGGGGCACGCTTTCTGGCATTGGTCCCAGATTTTTCGTCAATCGCGCGCGGAATTTTCGACGCCACAGACGCCAGTCATCCACAGTCTGTCCATCAAAAGCCATCTCGGATTTTGTCGCCCGCATCCACGCAAAAACGGATTCATAAGGCGAGAAGAAGCGTTTGCGCTCGTCCATTGGTCTCTTCCTTATTTTAGAATTCCCACTTCCCATAGAATACAGGCTATGGCAAATACCACATATACCAGTGATGCAATCGCCATCATCGCAGTGCATCCTTTGCCCGGCCGGGCGGTTTTTGGCAAGTAGCGATAATTGATGTACAGCATCAGCGGCACGTAAATCGCCATGGCAAATCCGCCCATATAGGCAGCATTGAATAGAAAGCCCAACTCACTTACACCGTACTGTTCCATCACAAAAGTGATCACACATCCTGCCACAATCCATATTCCCGCGACGAGAAGATACCACCAGCTCAGTTCTCGTTTTTGCGCGCCCTTAAAATTGGTATATACAATGTCTGCGATTGACCGCGCGACCCCATCTACGAGGGCGAGTTGTGTGCCAAATAGCGTTGCCAGCCCCACCAGGAGGAAGATCACGCGGCCCATGTCGCCCCAAATTTCGCCCAGAATAGCGGCTTCGTCCCAAATCAGCGTGCCTTGTGCGGGCACGATCCCCTGAGGGTGCAGGACTGCGAGCGATCCAAAGATGAACAACATCATTGTAATGGAGTTTAATCCCCAGAAAAACAACATTTGATCTTTTTTTATATAATCCCACCACGCCTTGAACCTCGTCGCGTTTTCTTCTGTTTCTTCAAATACAAATCCGGTAGATGGAATAGCTTCTGCGCGGCCTCGCAATGGATTTTGCATGATTGGCACATGTGCGCCCATGCCAATGTGTTTATCGCGCAAATAAAAGGTGTAAAACAAATTTGCCGTTCCTCCAGCACCGGCAAATACGATGGCGATGAATAACGCCTTTACCGACATATTTGGATCTTTGTAACCGATGTTCGCGACTCCTTTTCCCAGGTCAATCCAGGTTTCTGCCGTGCCCACGGCAAAAGCCACCATAATTAATCCTATGGTGACAATTGCAACCATGAGTTCAACGGCTTTTTCCATTGAATTGTAAATGAGTTTGGGACCAAACAAAATTAGTGCGACGCCGATAAATGTAATCACAGTCCAAAACGTGTCTGTTCCCCAACCATGGGGACCGACCAGCAGTGCTTTGAGGGCCAATCCGGAAGCGCGCCCCCATCCTGGGGCGATCCAGGAGAATAATGTAATTAAAATAAACAGGGGTGCAAAGCCGCGCCACACGCGCGCAAATCCCGTATATACTGTTTCACCTGTGGCAATTGTCCACCTTCCGACCTCAAAGTTGATCCACATTTGCAAAAACACACCGAGTACCGCAGCCCAGATCATGCTCGATCCATACTCGGCGACTACAAGAGGCCACACAATGATTTCGCCCGCGCCTATGGATAGTCCGACCAGGATGGCACCCGGTCCCGCCATTTGCCAGAAGCCCGATTTGCGTTCGGGTAGAACGGCTGTTTTGAAATTGTCCAATTTTTTGAGCATCTATTTCTCCGGTTAAGCGCGCAGTGCCATTGTCGCGATCTCTTTGATGCCGAGTGTTTTGGCGACTCGGCGCGATAGCGATAAGTACGTCGTCAGTTTTCCGCCGAATATATTGAGCAATTGGGTTTGTCCGCACGTGTGCAGATCCAGTTCGTACTCTCGCGAGAGTGCGGTTGCATCGCCTTTTCTTTCTACGAGGGGACGAACGCCCACAATGGCATCTGTGATATCCGCGCGTTGAAGCTGGCGGTTCGGCGTCAGGTACGCATTTACTGCCCGAATCAAATAATTGATATCTTCCTCTTGAACTACCACGTCATCTACGCGTCCGCGCTCTTCGCGTTCGGTTGTGCCAATTATTGTCTGATCGCGTTTTGGTTCGGGGATGAGAAAAAAGATGCGTTTGCCTTCGGTTTGCAAAAACAGGGGATGGGGTGTGAGAAGTCCATCTACAAAAATGTGAATGCCGCTCACTTTGCGAATCTGAAATCGCGAAGGGAACTGATAACGCGCTATGACTTCATCAATCCACGGTCCCGTTGCATTGATCAGGGTGTGACTGCGGTATTTTTTTTGTCCTACCAACAGGACAAATTCGGTTTCATCCCAGGCCACGTGTTGTACGTCAACTTCTTCGCGAAATACGCATCCCAGCGCTCGCGCGTCTTCTGCCACTCGCTTGGTGAGTGCCAGATCGTTTGTCTTGCCATCGTAATAGCGCAGTACCGCCCGGATTCCTTCTCGTTTTAATGCGGGAAATTCGCGCGCAAATCGCTTTCGAGATATTTTGCGGGATCGATAGATATTGTGCCGCCCGGCCAGTGCGTCGTAGAGTTTGATACCTGTCCACAACCTCCAGACGGGACGCGGGCTCTTGCGATAGATTGGCAGATAAAAGGGTTGCATTGAGACCAGTTCGGGATAGCGTCCCAAAAGCTCGAGTCGATCACTCAAAGCCTCTCGCACCAGCCCAAATTGCCGCGTTTCCAAATAGCGCAATCCACCGTGGATCAATCGCGACGATTTGGACGATGTGCCCCCGCCAATCGCGCCTTTGTCCAGCACCAGCACCCGTTGCCCTCGCTCGGAGAGTTCGCGCGCGATACCGCATCCATTGATTCCCGCACCCAATACAATTGCGTCGTAGGTCATAGATTAGCTCTCAGGGGCGGGTTTGAAACCCGCCCGTACTCAAAAAATCCGGTACAATTTCATTTTGCAAGACCTGATCCAGTGTCTGGCGTTTCCGAATTAAATGCAATGCGCCGTCTCTGTCCAATAATACTTCGGCTGCTTCGGGAAAGGAGTTGTAATTTTTAGACGACATGCCCGCACAATACGCGCCCGCTCCACCAATGACCACGGCATCTCCCACTTTGGTTTGTGTTAATAGCCGGGGGAGTAGCCCTTCGGGGTCGTCGGGCGCAGGGGTTAATACGTCGCCGCTTTCACAACAATGTCCTACCACGATATATTCGTCCATTCCGCGTTCTTCTTCTTCTTCGGGCACCACGACAATGGGGTGCTGTGCCCCGTACATGCTCGGGCGAATCACTTCGGTCATCCCGGTATCGGTTTTGATAAATTTGTATCCGTCTTTCCCTGTATCCACCACATCAATCGCCGTTGCAACGATTGCACCGGCATTTGCGACCAGATATGTGCCGGGTTCTACTTCCAGGCGCAACGGCCGTCCGGTTTGTCTCGCGGTCATTTCAAAGGCTTCGGCCATGTGTTGTCCGATTATTTGCAAATCTGTCGATACTTCTCCCGGCATGCGCCCAATCTTGTACCCACCCCCCAGGCTCAAGGTGGTGGCGCTTTCAAATCCAATGCAAATTTTCAATGACATCAACGCGACGCGTTCCCACACTTCGGGATCGCTGCCCGACCCGATATGCGTGTGCAGAGTCGTTATTGTCAAATCGCGTTGTTTGCAAATTTTGTGGACATCGGAGATATATTCATGCCAGATCCCAAAACTCGCCGCAGGCCCCCCTACGTTGGTGCGCTTGCTGTGCCCAGATCCCATGCCGGGATTGATGCGTACGGAAAGAGATTGCCCGGGGAACAGGTCGCCAAATGTTTGCAGTTGATTCAGAGAACATGCATTAAAGATTACACCGCGATCGATCAGGTGTTTCAGATTTTTGGGTATCTGCTGTGCCGTAAGCATGATGTGGGGACCCGGCACACCGGCCCGCATGGCGCGCTCGGCCTCATATCCACTGCTGGCGTCAATGTGCAATCCCTTTTGCGTTAAGATGCGAATTACGGTGCTGTTGGGCAATGCTTTCATCGCGTAGCGCGCTGTAAGTCCAAATGCATTGGGAAAGTTTAACACGGCCTCGGCCTGTGCTTCCAGCGTGCGCTGGTCGTAAACATAAACCGGGGAGCCAAATTCCGCTCGAATTGTTCGCACTTGAACGTCATTCAAAAATGCTGCCACAAATTCCTCGCTTTCACATTATTGTTATCAGATCTGTTAAATAAATAAAAAAGCTCCCCAAAGGGAGTTCTCGCGCCAGCGATTTAAGGCGTGGGGCCTCGAACCGTCTGATTGTTCTTTGGTGCGGACGGGGGGACTCGAACCCCCACGGGTTTTACCCCACCAGATCCTAAATCTGGCGTGTCTGCCAATTCCACCACGTCCGCATATTTGCCGCGAAAAGTAAAGATACACGTTCCACTGAAATATATCAATAAAAACGGAACAATTGAGGTATTTTCTTATTTATAGGGGACATGAAGCCAGGCATTGATCCAGTGGTTCCCTTGTGGAACCTCTGTTGACTTTTCTCAATCCCGAATTTACGTTTGTACTCCAATCAGCAACATATTTCTAAAAATTATGAATATCTACAATAAAATACAAGCCGTGTGGCTCGCTTTGTTCCTGTTATTTGCGATTACGCCGGGATGGTGCCAACCTGTTTTGCCGCAAAAAGCCGCTGGCGATTCCATAGTATTTGATGCCGATGAGGTCGTTTATGACGTACAGACCAGGCGCGTGGAATTGACCGGCAATGCCACCTTGCGCTATCGCGACTTGCAACTCAAAGCCGGTCATATCACGTACGATCAAAATTCCCGGCGTGTCACAGCACGGGCATTGTCCGATTCCACTGGAGCAAAAACCGTGGGGCCGCCCCTATTTACCCGCGGTAGCGAGAAAATTTCGGGTGAATCCATGGTCTATGACCTCGATACAGAACGCGGTAGCGTGCGAGATGGCCGCGCGTCACATCAGCGCAAACACTATCGCGGTGCCCGCATTGCACTTGATGGTCAAAAAGCGCTGAATGCTCTGGATCTCTCTTTGAGTACATGTGATCGCGACCATGTACACTACGATTTCTTGTGTAAAAATGTGCGTATTTTGCAAGACGACAAAGCGATTGGGCGATCTGTTACTTTTCGCATTGGTCCCATTCCCGTTTTCTGGGTTCCCTTTTTTGTTTTTCCAGTCAAGCGCGGGCGGCAATCGGGCTTGCTGACGCCGGGCGTGGGGAGCAATAATCGCGATGGCATTTTTGTCCACAATGTGGGGTATTATTTTGCACCGAGTGAATACTGGGATGCCACGGTTAAGAGCACTTTGCGCGAGCGCGGTGGATTTTTGCTCGAATCGCGACTTGCCTATGCCAGGCGCAATCGGTTCAGCGGCTCAATGGACATCGGATATGACCACGACACTTCAGGTGATGGTACTGCTCACAATTGGCGCTTTAATTTGCAACACCAGCAACGCCTCAACGCCACGACCAATATCAGAGGGAGCGGACAGTTTTCCACCAGTACCAACTTTGACCGACGCAATAGCAACAATCTCTATCGCTATCTCAATCGGCAATTGAGATCCAGTTTTTCTTTTGATAAGCGCTGGACGGAATCCGGGCGCAGCATTGACGGTAGCCTGACGTATTACCGCGATCTGAGAACAAAAAACAATAGCTTTCAGGGCTTTCCCCGTCTCAGCTTTCGACAAAATAGACGCCGCATATTTGGGGGCAATGAACCCACATCTGTTACAGGACCGTGGTACCGCGCCTTTTACTACGGTTTTTCGAGTGCTTTGTCGAATAACTTTGCGCGCAACCCCGATCCAGCACCTAATACGGAGCGCGTTTCTCTTCAAAATCGCGTTACGGTCAACAGCCAACACCGTCCCCTGGGCTGGCTTGACCTCACACCGGGCTTTAATTTGAACGAGGAATTTATATATAGCGATACCGATTCGACAACCCGACGCACGTCTTACAACGCAGCGCTGACTTCGGGTACGACACTATACGGCATATTCCAACCGCAAATCGGTCGGTTGCGCGGCATACGGCATCGTTTTCAGCCCCGGATCAATTTCAATTACAATCAATCGGGAAGCATCTTTCAGGGGACCATGGGTTTTGGAGGCAATCGCAAGTGGAACGACGCCAGACGCAGCATAAATTTTAATATCGGCAATACTTTTGAACTCAAAACCCAGCGAGACGACGATGTGCGTCGCTTTACCCTGGCGACTCTCAATTTGTCAACGGGATACGATTTTGACGCGCCGAGACAAAAATGGCGCCTGCTTCGCACCAGCGCGTCTCTCAAACCCGACCGCCGCGTGGATGTTCGCATTGCGATGACCCATACGCTCTATGACAGTACAGGCCAGCGGTCGCTTTTGCATCCGCGCATGCAGAACCTGACCATTACCTCCAATTTCCGTTTTTCCGGTGGTCAAGGTGGACGAGGCAATATGGTTATCCAGTCCGCTCTTCCCGATGGATACGACCCCGGGTATGATACTGGATATGATGCTGGATATGGCGGTGGATACAGGGGGAGATATGGCGCAGATTTTGGCTTTGAACGCGATTTGTACAGCGATTTCGGCGGTGCCAGCCAGCCGTGGCGATTCAATCTTTCTCACTATATTGCGATGCGGCGATTCGGCAATACAACGAACAAAACATCCTGGGTCAAAGCAGATGTTGGCATCAATCCCCGCCAATTTGTAAGAATTGACTATTCGATCAATATTGATATTCTTCCCGATGCCAAAATCTCGGCGCAGAGCCTATCGCTTTATCGCGATCTGCACTGTTGGGAAGCGCGATTTTCGTGGTATCCCGCGGGTTTTAATAAGGGTTTCTTTTTTAAGATCAATATCAAAGATATCCCGCAAATAAAGTTTGAACACCGCCGTGGGGGATTTGGGATATAAAATATTTCACCTTGTCCGCCTGCCGTAAATAGCTTATACGTTGGCGAGAAAGACTGGCAAGTTTATTCAAGAAACTCCTGATGATGAGATCTTTATGTCTTTGATAGAATCTACTGACTTACGAACCAGTGATACTAATAGACCAGTCAGGACTGGTGCTGATGCGCTACCGCCGTTCCCCGAGGGGTGGTATTTCGTCGCAAACCGCGAGGCCATTCTGCGAGAAAAACTGATCGAGAAGATGTGGCTGGGCGAAGAAATCGTTGTCTGGTGCGACGATGCATACCGTGTCTGCGTGGCCGACGCGGTATGTCCGCACTTGGGTTCGCATCTGGGGCCGGAGGTCGGCGGCAAGGTATGCAACGGTCACCTCGTCTGTCCGTTTCACGGATTTGAGTACGATACGACCGGCCAATGCGTCGCGACTCCAAATGCCCCGGCACCGAGAGCCGCGAAACTGAAAGTATATGAGACGCGGGAGATCCTCGGGATGGTCTTCGCATGGTTCGGGAGCGGCGGCCGGCCGCCGCAGTGGGACCTGCCAGCTAAGCCGGCGGACGCGGAGTGGTCCGAATTGCGATTTCATACCTTCCAGTTCCGAGGTCATCCCCAGGAGACAACAGAGAACTCCGTAGATCTGGGACATCTGCGCTACGTGCATGGTTATGACAACGTGCGCCCAGTCGGTTCGTTATCGATCAACGGCGCCTATTTGAAGAGTTGTTTTGACTTCAGATCCGTTCGAAGGATCGCGGGCCTGTGGGATATCGTGTCCGATGTCTCGACCGTCACCCACGTCTATGGTTTGGGTTACTCCTTCGTCGAATTTCATGAAAAGATTATCGGTATGAATGCGAGATTGTGGGTACTCGCAACACCCGTCGACGGCACGCGGGTCGAACTGGTGTTGGTCAGCCAGGTGCGAGAAATCCGCAAGCCCCGGCGCTTCATCACAGGTCTGGGTTTCGTACCGATGAAGCTGCGCCACAGGCTTATGAACCTGTTTATCCTCTCAGAGGAAAAAAGATATGTCATGCAGGATGTGGTGATCTGGGAACGGAAGCGGTATCGGCCTATCCCCAGGTTGTGCCGGGCCGACGGCCCCATAGGGAAGTACCGTCGGTATTGCCAGCAGTTCTATCCTGGATTACCGATTTCGAAGGGAAGTGGGGACTCGATCTCCGATTAGGCGGTGGCCGACGAAGGCGCGCCAGGCGGGCCTAAAGAGGCTTGCGAGCCAAGAAACAGTACAGCGGCGTAAAGAT
>JAPPAB010000043.1 GCA_026705765.1 Gemmatimonadota bacterium | reverse complement strand
CAACGAATCAACGAATCAACGAATCAACGAATCAACGAATCAACGAATCAACGAACCCCACCCATCCTCCCAAAACCAGTATATATTACCATTCGTCTATTCGTTTATTCGTTTACTCATGCCTCAGTATTTCTACCGGATTAGTGTGCGCCACTCTGAACGCCTGCGTACCAACGGTCAAAAGTGCAATCAGAAGCGCGAGCAAACCCGAAAACACAAAAGGCCATAAACTGAGAGACGCGCGATACGCAAAATTTTGCAAATAGGTATTTGTCAAATAATAAGCAACGGGCCAGGCAATGAGATTGGCGACAAGCACCAGCTTCAAAAACGCTTTGGACAACAACAAAACAACACTTGAAACAGACGCACCGAGCACCTTGCGAATACCAATCTCGCGCCTGCGGCGTTCAGCCGTAAAAGCCGCCAGCCCGAACAAACCCAAACACGCCAGCAAACACACCAACCCGGCAAAAGCGGTAACAGCCTGCCCCAAAACCCTTTCCGTCCGATAAATCGCATCGAGTTCTTCATCGAGAAATGTAAACGCAAAAGGCTTATCGGCTGGCATAAATGTATCCCAGGTCTCCTCGAGAAAAGGTCGAACCACTAAAAAATCGCGCACCCGCAACGCCAGATAATCGTAAAACCACTGCCGATAGGCAAAAACCGCCGGACCAATCGGTTCGCGAAGAGAAGCATAGTGAAAATCTGCAATCACGCCAATCACAGTCCCCTTAGCATCATCTTCTGAACGCGCCCGTCCAAAACGCCGTCCCACGGCATCCTCCACTGTCCAGCCAAGCGCGCGCACAGCGGTCTCATTGAGAATATACGCATGCGTGCGATCGCGCTCAACCCCGGGTGAAAACGTGCGACCAGCCAGAATGGACACACCGAAAGTAGCAAAAAAATCTTCATCGGCCTCCTGCACTGGCATCCGCCACTCGGTATGATCCTGACCTTCCGGCTTGACAATCCGCACAAAACCACCGCCATCACGCCCAGGCAAAAAGCGAAACGCAGACGCCGAAACAATATCGGGATGTACCAAAAACGCCTGCTTTACAGTATTGTACTGTGCCACGAGCCAGGGATCTTCATTGGTCTTGAGCCGGCGATCCAGCTTAAAAATAGGCAACAAAACGAGATGCTCTTTATCAAAACCGAGATCCTTGTACTGAATATAGTCCAGTTGCCGATAAATAACATCCGCAACAATCACAAGCAAAATAGCAATGGCAAATTGCGCCACAACCAGAACCTGCCGAAGCCGCGCACCCGGCAAATGCGCGACGCCCTTGAGCACATCAGCCGGACGAAACCCCGAAAAATAAAACGCGGGATACATCCCCGCCATCAAACCCACAAACACGGCAAGCCCTAAAAGACCCGGCAAAAGCCCGAACAGCATCGATGCGTCAAGAGCATAATGCGCGTCTGTGCGCGCGCTGAGTTCTGACAACGCGATGCGCGCCAGAGGCACGGCTACAACCACAGCCAGCAACGCGAGCAAAACCGTCTCGCACAAAAACTGCTGAACCAACTGACTGCGCCGCGCGCCAACCACCTTCCGCATCCCCACCTCGCGCGCCCGATACATCGAACGCGCCGTGGCGAGATTGACAAAATTGATCGCCGCAATCGCCAGCACCAGCACCGCAATCGTCGCAAAAAGATAGAGCATCTGAACATTGCCACCTGAAGGCAAATTGTA
The DNA here is from genome assembly GCA_026705765.1 of Gemmatimonadota bacterium. Lineage (NCBI taxonomy): Bacteria > Pseudomonadati > Gemmatimonadota > Gemmatimonadota bacterium. The sequence goes on along the minus strand of JAPPAB010000043.1, from coordinate 62,632 downwards.
ATCCTGAACCCCATACAAATGCACCCGCGTAAGAGGCTGCAAGCGAAACGAAAGAATGCGGCGCACATCTGCGCCCATATGCCGTTCAATAACACCCGACATCTTTGCTTCGAATTCACCCGCATCTACCCCATCGCGCAAACGCACAAAAGTCTCAATACCCGCCTGTTGCACCAGCCCCCGCCACTGCGTCCAATCAAAAACAGCCTCCACTGTCCGCCCATCGGTAAAATGCAACAAATCAAACCGAAGGGACGAAAACTTTGGAGGCGTTTGCAAAACAGCGGCAACCGTATAATCGCCGCCGTAATACCGCTCGCGAATCGTAATAACCTTGCCTATGGGATCAACCTTGCCAAACAACTTCTCTGCCGCCGACTCCGTAATCGCAATGCGATACGGCTGCGACAACGCGCTGGCATCACCAGTTAAAAAAGGAAAGTGAAACAACTCAAAAAACCGATCGTCAACCTGCCCCTGCGCCAGCGTAAGCTCTCGGTCCTCATACCGCACCACAACCGGATAAATGCGATTCTTGGACGCCAACTCAACTTCGGGCATCTCCGCCTCAAGTGTCCGCGCGAGCGCCCCCGAAGTCAGCCACCGCACCTGCGTTTGCTCATTGCTCACCCGCTCCCGCAAAACCCGATAAATGCGATGCATATCCGGATGAAACCGATCATAGCTCATCTCGGAAAAAATAATCACAATCGCCATCACACAACACGACAGCCCCACAATAAGACTGAGCAAATTGATCAGCGTATCGCGCTTATGCGACCACAGATTGCGGCATGCGATGGTGAAATAGTTGGAGAACATGAGAATCTAAACAAACACATAATCCTCGGGATCGGGCGCCCGCGTTTGCTTCCAGAACTCGTGCATTGAAAACGGCCAATTTTGCGTCACCCGCCCGGCCTCGTTCTTATACCAGCTCCGAACATTTGGCGCACCCCATGCCATCTCCAGATTACCCGCATCAATGCGCTCATTATATTGATCGTGCACATCCCGTTTGCAATCCATCGCAGCGCACCCCGTCTCAATCAGCAACTTGATACACCCCAGGATATACCTCATCTCGCACTCAGAAAAAAAGATAATACTCCCATTCACAACAATATTTGTATTTGGCCCATACATACAAAAAAAATTGGGAAATCCCGGAATAGAAACACCTTTATATGCGCGCGGATCGCCATCCCAATGCGCCTGTAAATCCCTGCGCCCAACCCCCTCAAACGTCATCGGCCACAACATCCGACTCGGCTGAAACCCCGTACCGTAAATCAGCACATCAAAATCATAGCCCTCACCCGACCGCGTCTCCAAACCGGACTCTGTAATCCTCCCAATCGGATCTGTAATCAGATGCACATTCTCCCGCTTCAAAGTGCGCAACCACAGGCCATTATCCCACAACATGCGCTTGCCAGCCGGCGGAAAATCCGGAATACACTTCTGCATCAACTCGGGATCATCACCCAGCACCGACTCGATATATTCTATAATCCGCTGGCGCACCTTGTCATTCGCCTTGCTCACCGCGCGTTCCTGATGTGGCCATGCCGGATCCTTTTTCGCCGCACCGAGCATCCCCTCTGCCGAACGCCAGAACATAAACAGCCGAAACCACTTGGCGTAAAACGGCACATGATTCAAAAGATAGTGTTGCCCCTCTGGCACATCCGCATGATAATGCGGATTGGGCTGAATCCAGGGCGGCGTACGCTGAAACACAAAAACCTCGCGCGCCTGTTTTGCAATCTCCGGCACAAACTGAAAGGCACTCGCGCCCGTACCGATCACCCCAACGCACTTATCCGTCAAATCGCACTCCCGCGGCCATCGCGCAGAATGAAATGCAATCCCCCGATAGCACTCGCGCCCCGCAATATCCGGCAACTTTGGGCGATTGAGCTGCCCCACAGCACTGATAATAGCATTCGCCTCAATCGCCTGCCTCACCCCCTCTTTATCCCGCACCTCAACCTTCCAGACCTTGCGCTCTTCATCAAAACGCCCACACACAACCTCTGTCCGAAACCGGACATGCTCGCGCAGACGAAAATCCTCTGCAAACTGCCTGAAATAATCGAGAAGCACCCGCTGCGTAGAAAAATACTGCGGCCAATTTTTGGGCACAAAAGAATAGGAATACGAGTGATTCGGACTATCAACGCGGCATCCGGGATACGTATTCTCCAGCCATGTCCCACCCACATCGGCATTCTTCTCCACCACCGTAAACGAAATCCCCACCTCTTGAAGCCGATGCGCCGCCAGCAACCCGGACATCCCCGCCCCAATAACCAACACGCGAAAATCCCGCCTCTTATTCCCGGGCAAATCATCCATCCCCGGAGGCACAAAAGGATCCTCGTCATTCAGGGATAACTCCCCCTCCAGAAACGCCCCGTAATCTTCGGGAATCTCCTCCCCAATCATAAAATTCATCATCTCCCAAACCCGAGCCCGGCCCGGTGCAGGCGGCAAAGTACAACCGCGATCCCGATAGGCCTTCAACACCTCAAAAGCAATCTCTCGAACAACCGCCTGCTGATCCTCTTTCACACCCGCCTGTGGATCCGCCAGATTCCTCGCCCGTGGGCGAATCTCCCCCCGAACAATGTCCATATCCCCGGTCAAATGCACCAGAGAAACCATCAGCGCGGGAATATTCGCATCCGCCAACGCCGCCCGGATCGCCTCGTCGTCTTCAACAATCGGTTCCCATGTATCAAACGCCTTACCAGCCATCGTCCTTCTCCGCTCACGAAACAGGTTGTGCAGCTACGCCATCCGGCATCTCCTCCCGCTCCCGCTCAAGCTGCCCTTCGGGATCGACCCATTGACTCACAATCAGGGAAATCAGTGCCAGAACAGCACCGCTAAAGAAAATCACCTGATATCCAAAATAGTGCCATGCAAAACCGCCCAAAAGCGGTGCCGCAACAGAAGCCACATGATTCATCGTCACACCCATCGCAAGCGACGGCTTGAGATCCGACTCCGGCGCGATCTTGTGCAAATACGTCGTCAGCGCAATCCCGCCAAAAAAGATAATATTATCGACACAATACAAAACGTACAGCGTGGGACGATGCGTCACCACTGCGTATCCCAAAAACACAAAAGTCAACCCGATATAACTGAGCGACAGCATCTTCCGCTCGCCGTAATGATCCACCATTTTTCCCATCGTCGGCGCAGTCAGCGTAATCAACGTCTGATTCATCAGCACCAGAATCATCGTCGTATGCACGGGCATCCCGTGTATCTTCACCAGAGCAAAAATCGCAAACGTAATAAACATCTGCTTCCGCATACCCTGCAGAAAATTCAGCGCATAATACAGACCATACCGCCGCTTAAACACAAAACTTCGCTCGTGAGCTGGCCGCTTGCGAGACGCAAACAAAATGGCAAAACCACCACCCACAGTAGCGGCACCCGCCATAATAAACAAACCATTGTACCCGACAAAATCGTAAGCCAACTTACAAATCAGAATAGACAGCAACCACGCCACACTATTCACACTGCGCAACTGCCCCAACCACTTCCCCTTCTTACCCTCTGGCGAAAAAAGCAACGCCATCGACTGCTCCATAGGGATCCAGCAGTGAAACCCCACACCCCACACAAACGAATACACCGCCAGCAAAAAAACCGAATCAACCTGGGCATAAGCCATAATACCCGCGCCCATAACCATCAGCGAAATCGCAGCCACAACCGGAGGCGCGAACCGCACCATCAGCGCGACAAAAAACGCATTCATAAAACCCGACACCTCGCGCAGGGCTTCCACATACCCCAACTCGTGCGCGTCGATATTCAGGCGATCAACAACAAAATTGTTGTAAAGCGTCAACTGCACGCCAAAAAAAATCCCCTGCGAAGCAACCGCAAGCGCCAGCAAACGAAAGTCCCGATTCCACTCAGAAATTGGATTATTCAAAAAAACTCCTTTAATTCCCTAACGGCTCCCACACATCGCCAAAAATAGACCGCAACCGCACCATATCTTCATCTGGCAAAGGCGGGCCGAGAATCGCCTTCACATTCTCCTCCAAATGGTCAATATTTGCCGTACCCGACAGCACCACACCCATCGCGGGATGTGCATTCACATACTTATAACCCGCCGCGGGCAACGACGTAACATCGCCCTTAACCAGCCATCCCAGCGGATCCTCAGCGTCCAGGGCGTCTCGCGCAATCAACCCCTTATCCTTTGCATACGCAATGCGCTCCTCAAGCACATCGGGCCGAGCCAGTGCCCGCCGAACAGCAACCATACAAATCACGCCCACATCCCGCTCCTGACACATAGGCAAAACCTCGTGCTCGGGCGTTGGACTCAACAAATTGTAACCCACCATAGCCGTATCGAACAAATCATCCGACAAAGCCATAGAAAACATCTCGTGTTTATGATCTTCGGCATACGTCTCGCTCACCCCCATAAACCCGAACTTCCCTTGATCTTTCAGCCTCTCCACCGTGGGCCACAACTGCTCAATAGCCTCAGAATAATGGTATGGACGAACACCGTGCCACTGCATCACATCGACATAATCCACCTGCAACCGCTTCAAACTGCGCTCAATAGAATCTACGACATTCTCTGGACTCACAAGCTCACCGCTATTGTGAAGATGGGCGTGAAATTTAGTCGCCAGAATATAATCATCGCGCGGCACACCCTTGAGCGCATTTCCGAGAATCGTCTCACTCTCGCCATACGCGGCAGCCGTATCGAAAAAATTGATACCGAGATCCAGCGCGCGCTGCACCAAACGATTCACACCCGCCTGATCGACACCCGTCTTTTGACCCATTTGCGTAGGTCCACCACCGCCAATCCCCATAATCGAAACCTTCAAACCCGTGCGTCCCAATATGCGATATTCCATAAAACCTCCTAAAAACGAATAGACGAATAGACGAATCCCGCCCAACCACCCAAAATCGTTATGAGTTTCAATGAACTACTGGCGCAGTTGTATCACGCTCCGTTGATTCGTTGATTCGTTGATTCGCTTAATATAGGGCATCGCAACACCCCTCGCCATTATTTTAACCAATGTCACCTTGACAAATCCCACATGCAAAAGTATATTCGTACTAAATCTTACAGGGTCGTGCCATGTCCCTGAAACGTACACCTAATCCCGAGGAGGCCACGTATGGCACGAGGAGTCAACAAAGTCATCTTGATCGGCAATGCAGGCGCCGATCCCGAGCTTCGATACACGCCAGGAGGCACAGCCGTATCGAACTTCAGCATCGCCACCAACGAAAGCTGGACCGACAGCGGTGGTGAAAGACAAGAACGCACCGAATGGCACCGCATTGTGGTATGGGGTCGTTTGGCTGAAATCTGCAACCAGTATCTGCGCAAAGGCAGCAAAGTCTATATCGAAGGCAAATTACAAACGCGCAGTTGGGAAGGGCAAGACGGGCTAAAGCGCTACACCACCGAAGTGGTTGCTCGCGACATGCAACTGCTCGATGCCCGCGGTGAAATGGGCGGTATGGATGGAGGCTATGGCGGCGCGCCTCAGGGTGACGGGTCTCAGGGAAGATCACAGCCAACAGATTCTGCATCGGACGACACCGCCGCTTCAGAACCCCCTCCTTATTCCGCAGACGACGACCTGCCATTTTAGTCGCGATACAAACGACAAAGCCCGCACAGAAATCATGCGGGCTTTTATTTTTTCAACTCTATTTTTTAACGCCTTCCATCCCCATAAATCTCCTGTATAGCCTCAACCAGAAAATCTTCGGCAATCTGAAAAATCTGCTCGCCCATCTCTGCCGTCGCAGGGCGCGGATCTCCCGCCCCCCCGTGCGCGGTATTCTGATCAAATCGCTTGTACAGACGCAACCCTGGAATACTCTCCATGCGACGTTGAGCATCCCTGTATAACGCATCTGTCTTTACCAGATCGGGGTCAATCGCCATAATCATAGCTGTCTCACACTCTCCTGCATGCCCGGATCCCGTTGCACCCAGAGTCAAAACCTCATTGATCTTTTTATCTGCTGGCCCGGCATACGGCGTCGTCGTATAGAGATTGACATCTTCATACCCCTCCATAACGCGCTGGCGCAAAACCGAAATATTTGGCTCATTGCCCCCGTGGCTATTAATCAAAAGAAACTGTGTAAAACCGTGTTCAACCATACAAGCGAGAACATCATACATAATCGCCAGATGCGTCTCGGACGACGCAGAAACCGTACCGGGATACTTCATATGATGCTGCGAATACCCCAGCCACATAACTGGAAGTATCAGCACATCCCGGGACAACCGCTTCTCAACGCGAGTGACCACCTCTTGAAGAATCATCGAATCGGTAAAAACGGGCAAATGCAGACTGTGTTGCTCAAGCGAAGCCACGGGTATAATAACCACCAGATCCCGCGACAAAGCATCGACATCGGGAGAAGTCATATTGGCGAGAAACATAAAAACTCCTTAAAAATGCGAGTTAGAATATAGGACAGCATTGTTTATTCAAATTACTTTTTTTATATTACACAGACAACAAAATATCCTGGAGGAATCTATGGAAATAGAAAAAGCATTAAAACTCACGTATCAGGGCGAACCCCTGGGCCACTCGTCGGACGACTTTGGCGGCTTACGCAAATCCAATGACGCGATAGATGATCGCGACGAACTCCACCGCCGAATGACAGAGAATGGCTACTTATTTCTCAAAAATTTACTGAACAAAGACGAAGTATTAGCCGCTCGCCAGGAAGTCATGAACCGGATGATGGGCGCGGGAGTCCTGGACGAACGCTATCCGGCAATCGACGGCATAGCAGCTTCAAAAGAGAAAATTGACGGACGCGCAACCGGATCGTTCATGCCCTTACTCGCACGCAACAACCCCCCCCTGGACAAAGTAATCCACGAAGGCCCGATCATGTCGTTTTTCGACTTCTTTTTCGGCGGACCTGCGCGCTACTTTGACTACACCTGGTTTCGAGCCAAACAGCCCGGATTGCACACCGCCACCAATCCGCACTGTGACATCGTCTATATGGGCCGCGGAACAAAAAACCTCTACACCGCCTGGATACCCTATGGCGATGTGCCCTCCTACATGGGCGGATTGATGCTACTCGAAAACTCACACAAACTGCACCACCTGAAATCGGGATACGGCTCAACAGACGTCGATCTGTACTGTGAAAACAAAGGCGACGCCCAGGAAATAGTAGAACGCGCACGCGCCGAAGGGCGAAACCTGACCAATCAAGAGCGGGCTTCTGTAAAATGGAACTCGACCGGATCTTATTCCTCTAATGCGATAGCCACCCGCAAAGAACTGGGTGGACGCTGGCTGGTATCGGAATACGAAATGGGAGACCTGCTGATATTCTCGATGTACACCCTGCACTCAAGCTCCGACAATCACTCCAAACAATACCGCATATCATCCGACACGCGATATCAACTCGCATCGGACCCCGTTGACGAACGCTGGATTGGCGACGACCCACCTGCCCATGGGATTCGCGCAAAACGCGGGATGATATGTTGAATGAAACTCGAAAACAACGACATCATCATCGACGACGACTTTCCGTGCAGCAGCGCCGGTGAGATGCGGATAATAGAATCCGGCATAAGCGAAATCGGATACAAAATAGAAGAAATCCCGCAATGGTTCCAGGACCTGTTGGACGAATTATTCGACGGTGCAGGCGTACCCAAAGAATACATGGCCCATGTGCGCGTACGTCACCTCGGCAACCGCGCAAAACGGGTAATACTGCGATTCCTACTAAGCAAAAAAGGCGCAAACTACATGTATCCACCCTGGTGGATCTGGCGAGAAAACACGGGATGGGCGTGGGTACCATCTGAAAACACGGACTTTCACCCCGCAGAACACATCGACATATCCGTACACATCCAACCCGGAGAAACCCTCCGCATCGCATCTGCCCCCTATGAAGACCCATCCGTCGTCTGCGAAAAAGCGCGGCAACTATCCGAACAATACGACATCTGGACCTACCGGGAAATAGGTCACTCTGCCCGGGGAAGACCCATCTGCGTATTGGAAACCCAACCGCGCGACCTGACGCTACTCGTCGATGCCACAATGCAATCGTGCGAACCCGTATCCTGGGGCATCCTCCACGTAGCCCACAGCTTGACCATCCCAACCGCACGCACACAGCGATTATTAGACCACGTACAATTCTGCCTCATGCCCATCACAAATCCCGACGGCATTTGCGAAGGACGCAGCGTAACCAACGCCATGGGCGAAGTCCCAAAATTCGGAATTAACCACCTCGTAGAAGGCAAAAGCGCACCCAGAGAAACCGCGGCACTGTGGCAGTATTTCCTGGAAAAAAAACCAGATGCATCCATAGAAGTCCACGCCCACTTTACGCGGCCAGACTTCACTCGAAGCATTGGCATGCACGACAAAGCGTCCATGCCCCACCATCTACGGGCAAAAGCGGAAATTCTCGAACAAGCCATCTTCGAAAACTATCACGTCAAACCATTAAAAAATCGAAAAGTACTCATCGACCCCCGACAACCCGAACACAACGTCTATGGCGACAAACACATCTGCGAACAAGCCGGCACAATCCGCACCTTTTTACAAGCCATCCCCGACAGCATTGACGCGCACAACGCCGACGTAAAAGAAATGGTAGAAACCGTCGCCCACGCACTCATCAAATGGCGAGAAACTGATTCAGCGTAGAGGTATAACCTATTTACGGAGGAAAACCAATGGCAACACACCTATCCCCAGAAGAACAAGCGGAAGGATTCGCGCCCTTATTCAACGGCAAAGACCTGAACGACTGGAAAATTATCGGACCGGAAGAAGGTTGGGAAGTCCAGAACGGATTAATGGTATGCAATGGCGAAGGCAGAGGATGGATTCGCCCCAAAGCCATGTACACAGACTTTGTACTGCGCCTGGACTATCGAAACAGCGCGGGAGGAAACAGCGGAATATTCCTGCGAACAAGCGAAGAAGGACGCCCCGCCTATCAGGGAATGGAAATACAAATTTACGACGTACCACACGACCCACTCAACAATAAATCAAACGGCGCCATCTACGATGCAGTCGCCCCCACCGTTGATCCATCTCACCCGGCGGGAGAGTGGAACGCCATTGAAGTATCCTGCCAGGGAACAATGGTAAACGTCATCATCAACGGACGCGAAGTCATATCCTGTGACACAAGCAAGCATCCAGACCTCAAAAACCGCTTAAAAACCGGATACATCGGCCTTCAAAACCACCGCAGCCCCATTGACTTTCGCAATGTACGCATTAAGGCATAATATTCATGCCTTAAACGCCTTAAGCACCCGATCAAAAGCCTGAGCTGTCTGATCGATATCCGCATCGCTGTGAACAGCGGAAATCACACCACCGGGCCAGGGCATCACATCGACCCCCTCTGCAATCAAACCGCAGCGAAGCTGGTGAATCTGCCTCATCGAAATCCCGCCCTTGAGAACCGAATGGGGCACTGTACCATCGTAAATATCCGAACATGTGTACGTCTGATCCTCGGACAACGGCAAAAATTGAAACCCCGAAAACTCGCCATACACGACCCAGTTCACCCCGCGTCTCTGAATCACATCATTGAGCGCACTTCTCAACACCTCGCCATTTTGATTGGCGCAGTCAGTAATATCATTCTTCTCAATAATCTTAAGCGTCGTCAACCCCGCACGCGCTGAAACCGGATTCGAATTAAACGTACCCTGGTGTGGCACGCGGTATCTATTATTCCACGAAGCATCGTCGCGATACGTCATCACATCGAGCAAATCCGCGCGCCCCGCAATCGCGCCACCGGGAAAACCACCCGCAACAATCTTCGCAAAAAGAGCCAAATCCGGCGTCACCCCATAATATTCCTGAGCACCCCCGGGCGCCACGCGAAAACCCGTAATCACTTCATCAAAAATGAGCAACACTCCGTGTTCTCGGGTCACGGCGCGAAGCTGGCGCAAAAACCTACCCTGCGTGGGCACCCGCCCAAAACTCGCCCCTGTCGGCTCCAGAATAACCGCGGCAACATCGTCCCGACTCTCAAGCGCCTGTGTAACCTGATCGATATTATTCGGCTCACACAACACGGCATTCTCGACATGATCCTCCGTAATACCGCTCGGAGGCGTACCGTCAAAACTCGTCGAAGCGCCAAAAGCCACCTGATCGTGCCAGCCGTGAAAATTCGTCGTAAAACGCAGAATCTTCGGCTTATTCTGAAAAGCGCGCGCAACGCGCAACCCCAAAAGACTCGCCTCTGTCCCCGACGACGTAAAACGCACCTTATCCGCACACGGCACCATCCGAATAATCTGCTCTGCCCATTCCAATTCCAACTCGTGTGACGCCCCGTAATGCGTCCCCCTGCTCAACTGCTCCCGCACCGCCTCGGTCACCTCCGGGTGATTGTGCCCCAAAATCAGCGCACCGTGACCCCCAAAATAATCGACATACTCACACCCATCCACATCCCACTTGCGTCCACCCTGTGCCCGGGCAATCGAAAGCGGATAGGGCTTCAAATAGCGCGTATCGTGCGTCACCCCACTGGGAAAAGTCTCCCGCGCCCGCTGGTATAACGCACGTGACTTTGGCGTCTTCGCCATATATTTTTCGATCAACAAATCGCTCATCTCTTGTCCTTTCAGTTTTTCAGTATCTACATAATCTCCCACTATCGGTAAAAGATACGGTTCTAAGCATGTGCATGCAACTGCCACTTTACTCACACTTGCGCGCATTTATAAACCTTATTACCTTATATAACTGTATTTGAATAGGTCCAATCTGAAGGAGAATCCCATGCATCACGCGCTGGAAAACAAAGTCGCCATAATCGTGGGAAGCAGTTCGGGAATGGGAAAAGCGACCGCGCGATCTTATGCCCAGGCAGGTGCCAGCGTGGTACTGGCAGCGCGAAGCAAAGACAAATTAGACAACCTATCAGCAGAAATAGGAAACCGCGCAATCGCCTGTCCCACAGACGCGCGATATGTAGAACAGGTAAACCACTTAATCCAGACAACACTGGATGAATTCGGACAAATCGATATTCTCGTGTACGCCACGGGAACGAACATCCCGGACCGCAGCCTCGAATTATTAACCCACGAAACGTGGGAAATGATGATCGGCACAAATCTGACCGGCGCATTCAACTGCACAAAAGCGGTCTTGCCCACCATGCGAAAACAGCAATCGGGCCTGATCATCTATCTATCTTCTGGATGCGTACAATCGCCCGATGTCTCCGGCGTATCTTATCAAGCATCCAAACACGGCATGTCTGGCCTGGCGCACGGAACATTCCAGGAAGAACAGGAAAACGGCATTCGCACCACCGTAATCTTCCCCGGATTGTGCGACACGCCCATCGTCTTAAAGCGCCCCGTACCCACACCCCCAGAAGTCATGGCCAAAGCACTAAAGCCAGAAGACGTAGCCGACGCATGCCTGTATGTAGCGACCACACCCTCGCGTGCCCGAATACCCGAACTCATTCTTTTACCCGCGGGATTGTAATACCAATCTTCAAAAACTCTGGATATTCCCATGTCTATCTCCAAGCCAGAAGGCACAGCGCACCTCACGCAGGCGCAGGTCGCACAATTTGTCAATGATGGATTTGTCATCGTCCCGGGACTGGTCGATCCAGACCGCGTGCGCACGGGACTAAAAGAACTGAAAAATAAAACCGGCATCGTGCCCGATGAGTCAAAAACATGGCCCAAAGACAAAAATGGCATGCATGTGACTCAGGAAGGCATTGCGATTGATCGGACCCTGTGTATCTCGCCCAAATTGAAAGCGATCGTGCGTGAACTCGCCGGACCAGCTATCACCAGTGAGCCGGGATTAAGCCCCATATTGCGATTTCCGCAGCCGGGACCCAAACAATTTGAACCGGGCGGCGCGCATATCGACGGCACGCGCCAGGGCAATGGCCTCACCGTATATCCCACCCACTTTCTCCTCCTCGTCATGGCCTATCTCACAGACACGGATGCACACGACGGCGCATTCACCGTATGGCCGGGCAGCCCGCGACAGGTATTTTCGTGGGCTTATACCAACAACATCGACCTCGGAGAAAAGTGGCGCACAACCGGCAGCACAGGCGCGCCGGACATCCCGCTCAACGATCCAATCCCCGTCGTCGCACGGGCGGGCGACGTGGCGATATGCCATTATCTAATGGTACACGCCTCCTCCGCCAACCGGGGCGACCACGTCCGCGTTGGGTTTCACGGATGGCTGAGGGCAACCCCCGAATATCAATACGTCCCAAAAACGGGACCACCCCAAACGGACTGGACCCCGTTGGACTGGATATTGAGAACGGATAATTTACACTGAGAAAGGAGGCCTTCAGGGAATGAGAGTCGATAGATTTTGAAGAAAACCAAGTCGTCAGGCGGGGAAGTCATCCTCGTCAAAACCACAAACAAAGGAGTTGACACATGAAGCGAATGTGTTTGCTGTGTATCATTTCCCTTTGCCTGGTATCCCAAGCCTTTGCAGGTACCACGGGGAAGGTTGCTGGCGTAATAAAAGACGCCAAATCGGGAGAAGTATTGCCCGGCGCAAACGTCGTCGTGCTTGGCACCCGTCTGGGCGCGACAACAGACGCCGATGGCAATTATTTTATCCTCAATGTCCCCCCTGGTGTGCGGGAAGTACAGGCATCAATGGTGGGATATACAAAGGTCACACAGACCGACGTCCGCGTAAAAATCGACCAAACCACAAAACTCAATTTTGAACTAACCGAAGAAACCCTCGAAGCAGCCGAGATACTGGTCATGGCCGAACGCCCACCCGTAGAACTCGACCTCACGGGGAGCAAGCAGGCGATGACGACGATGGACCTGGAATTGAGTTGGGCCAATTCCGTGGAAGAGGCCGTGGAAACCCAATCTGGAGTGGGGGTTCGGGGAAGTATCCGCGGAGGATACGGCTTCACCGCCGCCTATATTATAGATGGTGTGGATGTGCGGGACGGCAATACCCAATCCAGCTTTGTCGTGACCAATACCGCGGCCATCCAGGAAATGGAAATACTCACGGGTGGATACAACGCGGAATACGGCCGGGCCAACGATGGGATCATCAACATCGTAACGCGATCAGCGCGAGACCGCTGGCACACGACTGCCAAAGCGCGCATGCGCCCGCGCGGGAAATACCACTGGGGCCGCAATATTTACAGCGAGGAAAATGTCGAGAACCAGGTAATCACCAAAGAGTTCTTCGATAAAAACGACATGGGAGCCTCCTGGAATAACTACTGGACAGAGCAGGGCCAAAATCCTACACCTGAGTTCAACTGGCAGAAATATCAGGAATTCACAACGCCGCCGGAAGACATGGGTAATTACGCAGATCTGAACCAGTGGGAGTGGGAAGGCGCTGCTTTCGGTCCCATCTCCTCCAATATGGATCTGTTGTTAACCGGCAAGTATTTGCGAGGTGTAACCAGGTGGCCGAGTGTTTTCAAATACAGCCCCGAATGGAGCGCGCTCGCCAAATTGAATTACAACCTGACCCAGAACACCAAAATCACGGCATCGTTCAACCACCAGGGCACCGATAACAGCGGTCAGCCCAGATTGTCTTACATGTCGTCCGACGATATGGGTGGTTCAATGGGGAATCTTCCATCGGGTGGAATCCGAACGCCTTTTCAGAGAGAGAAATGGAATTCGAACGGCAACAGCGTAATTACCGGCAATAACTCGCGCGTGCCGCCTCCACAGTATATTCGGACGAATGCGGCAATGTTAAAACTGACGCACGTCTTCAGTCCGCGCACATTTATGGATTTCCGCATTCAGCACTACCGAATGGATTACGACGCGCATTACGAAAACCTGGATACGAATCCCGTCTTATTCCAGGATCAACTCGATCGAACCCCGGCATTTTTGGAACCCACCTGGTTCCCCACCAGTCCGGTCAGCACTGGCGGACGGCGGTGGCAATGGCCGAGAGATAACGCCAAACTGTTCGCCAATACCTGGCGAACATCAATCAATTTTGATCTGACCAGTCAGGTCAACGAACACAATCTGGTCAAGGCGGGCCTATCATTCGATCCGCAGTATATCGATACCTGGTACGGTGGGCAATTTGGATCGGCTTCACAACCGTTTAACAAGGTGCCAAACAGGGATTATAGCCCCTGGGATTTCACCGCTTATGTGCAGGATCAAATCGAAGCCGAAGGCATGATCGTAAACCTCGGCTTGCGCCTGGACATGTTCAACGCCAACCGGAACGTGAATTACATCCTTTGGGATCCCTACGCGCTGTCGAGTATTACCGATGGCAATATTGCGGGCGGAATTCTGTCCTTTGATCCGGACGGCCCCCATGCCGCCAAGACACCGCTACAGGTCGCGATTTCACCCCGCGTGGGCATCGCGCATCCCATTACCGCGAGCACCGTATTGCACTTTATGTACGGACATTTTAACCAGCGTCCGCCCTGGGTAAAAATTGCCGGGAATAAGGCCATCTGGAACCGCGGGGCACCCTCTGATCCGAGCGTTCAACTGCCACCCAACTACGATGCAAATCCCAACGAGGATTACAACTATATCCACTGGTGGGGCACAGGTGGCAACCCGGAGATCGGGTTCGAAAAGATGATCCAGTACGAAGTGGGCTTTGATCAGGACATTGCCGGGGTGCTCGGTCTGGATGTAACCATGTATTACAAAGACGCCAAGGATCTGACAAGGCGAGGTTTCCGACAGGGACGTGAGGAAGAAACCGGCAACAGTTCAACGCTTCAATTCACTTTGTTTATGGATCCCAACAATCCGCAGAAGCAAACGCCTCAGAGTGGGTTTACCAACCGGGGCGCTTTCTCGATGGCGGGAGCACGCCTGGATGCACGCGGTCTGGAACTGGAATTGAGTACCAAGCGCTGGCAAAATGTGCGCCTCCAGCTCAAATACGATCTGTCCTATTCCAGCACGGGTGCCTATGGTCCCACGAGCCTCTACATTCCCATCCAACAACCAGACGGTTCGATCAAGCAACTCGGAAGGGATCGCTATCACGGATCCGGCGAGAACAATCTGGAGTTGTGGAACCCGCACAACACGTTTAAGCTCAATGCATTGCTCAGCACACCCAACAACTACGGCCCGGTGATAGGGAACTGGTTCTTGAACATGCACTACACCTACGCTTCGGCGCAGCGATACACCTATCATCCGCCCGGCGATACGAGCACTGAGCCGCTGAACCGGTCGTGGAAGCCCTATCACCGCACCAATGCGCGCCTCTCCAAGCGTTTTGAACTGGTGGGTGGAATGAAGGGCGAATTCGCAATAGACATACACAATGTCTTCAACAACAAAATCCTGAAACTGTTCGGCGGACAAGATTTGTTCAACTACATTGAAAAGGGTGAAATGCCCGTGATAAAAGCTTCCTATCTGACGCCAGATGGTGCTTCAGCCGAATGGGTAGAGCCGAATCAGTGGACGATTTACCGCCCGGACCTGAATCCGAGAGAGTTGTTCTTCTCGCTGTCGATTGATTATTAGCCAAATAGCCGGGTGTCGAGAAGAACGAACGATACCCGGCCTGCAATTCCCTTCTCAAACAACAAAGGAGTTTTAGATGAATGCAATACGCAGGCTTCTCCCACTCTGGGTGATGTGCCTCGTGCTGATGTTGCCGGAGGTTGTAAATGCTCAGGTGCCCGAAAGCCAACTCGTGGGCAACAACCCAATCGAGTTTACCGCCGGAAGATTGTGGTGGGGCACGAGTACCGCGGCGAATTACGCAGAAACGGCGATTCCCAATGTCGTTTCATATCCCGGCTATTATCAAGCACCGGATCACATGGACATGATTGCGCCCTGGATCTGGGTCAACAATCAGGGGCGGCGGGTCAAGATCAACTTAACAGAACGGAGCATTGTGTCTTTTGGCGGTGCCGTAACGCCCATGGTCAACAATTACAATTACAATTTTGTGGGACCAGGCGGTACCAACGAGGCCGAGCAATGGGGCGAAGGGGTTTTCCAGACGTTCAAAATGAATCCAGCCAGCCCGGCCGATCCAATGGGAGCAATGCAGATCACCACCAAGACAATGGTGTGGAGTGTGCCTAAATACGACGATTTTGTCATCCACAAGATCAAGATCAAACATGTCGATGACGTACCCTTTGAAGATTTCTACATGTGTTTTCCCGCTCAGGTTCAGTACAACAACGGTCAGCTCGTGAACAACGCCTTCAAGTTCAAGAACGACATGCAATTCGACTGGGATCCGGAACGGAAAATTTTCATATTCTACGACGATGTGCAGTGGCCGACCACTGAAAGCGCGCCCATTTCGTTTAACATATTCGAGCCGCCGGGAGACGTGACCGGCGATGGGGGTGACCCCGGCAATATCACCGAAGCCGGGTCTCTGGACCGCAGACTCTACGAACCAGAAGCCCGGGCGTGGGGCATTCTAAATCTGACTTACAACGGTCAGCCCGAAGAACCCCATTACAATATCCTCGCTGCGGCTGAATCCGCAACACGGACGGGCAACTTCGCGGGCAGGATGAGCGATGCGCGCGTACCAGCGCGCGAATCCGGGCGTTTGTGGGCCGGACAAAGCTGGGAACAGGATTTGCTGGCATTTTCACACGATCAGGAGCGGGCGAGTTGGATTGACCTCTGGAACGACCCATCCCGTCCCAAAGACGGATCGGTGGATGGCAATCTCTTCGAGCGATCCCCCATGCTGTATTCCTATATTGGTCCCTACAATTTTCAGCCCGGCGATGAAATTGAACTGATCATCCTCTATTGTTTTGGCGAGATGGACCGCAATGTGTCGCAACGCGGCGGATTAGAAGCCGCACAACGATACCAGGCAGAAGGTATTGCCGCGTTGAAGCAAAACTGGGATTCGGCTCTGGAACTGATCGCCAATAACTACAAGCTACCCGCCGATCAGTATCCGCCCCCTCTTGTGGGAACCCAGCCATTTGTCGAAGACGGATACCCCAAGCTGGAGGCTGAGCCATTTGCCGACGCCAGTACCGGGACACAGGGTTTCACCCTGGCATGGCAAGCCGTTCCGGACAATTACCAGGACCCGGGCACAGGTGAAAATGACTTTGCCGGATATCGGGTTTACCGATCAGAAATTCACATCACCGGTCCCTGGGAACTGCTTGAGGATATTTCCGCTTCAGAAGCCGCAGCTTATAAGCAGGGCGATAAGATCGTTTATCAAGCCGAGACAGACCCCGGTATCCCCTTTCGCTTTGCGGTGACCTCCTACGATAGGCACGGACTGGAAAGCGGCATAACGGCCTATACGTTTTTTGCTACGGAAGCCCCCAAAGCACCATCAGATGATATGACCCAGATCCGCGTCGTGCCCAATCCCTTCCGCCAGCGAAGCGGGTTGCTGGATGCATCTCAGAACAACCGCCTGGCTTTTGTAAATATCCCGGCCAAATGCACCATCCGGATTTACACGCTTGCGGGCGATTTAATAAAAATTATTGAACACGACGGTTTTGGAGAAACCACCTGGGGCAGTCAAGCCGATGGCAATTATCTCCAAACGGACTTTTCCGAAAGCCCGGCCGCGGGACTTTACATCTATCACGTAACCTCTCACGTAGCGGGACAAGAAGGCCAGTCCCACGTTGGGAAGTTCATGATCATTCGATAAGCGGAGGCTATAATGAAACGTTGTACATTCAGATGGACAATAATCCCGACCCTTTTGCTCGTGCTGGGATTTGCAAGTGAGGGGTTCGCACAGCGGCGGTTCGAGGCAGAGGTAGGCCCAGGCGTCGAGGCTCTGCCCTATAGCCGCGTGGGGCGATCGGGCTGGCAATTTGCCAAACTGCCCTCCTCGGCGCGCATGGCGAGTTTGGGAGGTATTGCAACGGTATTGAGCAAAGCGGATGCCAACGCCGCATTGACCAATCCATCTACTATCTCAGACGTAACAAATATCAGCCTTTCGGGCAGCAACATGAACTGGATTGCCGACATCACCTATTATTCTGGCGCTGTGGTCAAAAATTTTGACCAGTGGGGTGTTTTCGGCCTCAGTATCAGTACCCTTGATTACGGGGATATGGTACGCACGGAAAACCAGGAACTATTTGGTTCCGGTGGAGAAACTCTGGGCCGCACCCAGCCTGTTATAGAAGGCCTGGGCACGTTTTCTGGCGGTGACCTCGCCGTGGGCATCAATTACGCCCGGCGCATCACAGATCGCTTGCAGGTAGGCGGTACGGCGAAGTACTTCCAGGAAACCTTAGACGATGCCACCACCGGCAACTGGGCCATTGATATCGGCACGTACTATCACACCGGCATCAAAAGCCTGCGTATAGCCATGCTCGGTCAGAATTTCGGTCCCGATACCGAGTTCACCAAATACGACGAACAGATCCAAATACCGCCATCGCAAGTGCGAATGCCCATGGTATTCAAACTCGGTGCGGCTTTTGACCTGGTCGAACAGTCAGAGGATCAGCCCCATCTCCTCACGGTGGCAACCGAGTTTACGCATCCCAATGACGGCGACGAAAAAATGCACGTAGGCGCCGAATACGGATTGCGAAACCTGGCCTATATCCGCGGCGGGTACCGCTTCAACTACGACGAAGAGGGCCTCACCGCTGGCGGTGGCCTCAATCTGAAGCGCGATGAATACGGGATCAGCGTGGATTACGCCTATATTGAATTTGGCCGTCTGGGTTCAGTACATGTCGTGACGGTCGGATTTGACTTTGGACAGTAAGACCGCGTTTGCATCCGTCGTACACAGGCGCCTGGCGGAGTACACTCATCCGTCGGCGCCTATTTTTTTCTAAAAAATGCACGAGGGAAACGCATAGGAATGAACGCAATGAACAACGAACTGGACGAATATGGTGGATGGACCGGTATTCAGGGTGAAAAAACCGGCTTTTTTCATCTGGAAAAAATCGATGGGCGAAACTGGTTTATAACGCCGCAGGGCAACGTCTTTTTTCCCGTGGCACTCAGCCATCTGTTGTCGGGAGAAAGCGATGTAGCCTGCGAAAATATCTATGGAGGCGATCGGGAAGCATGGGTACGCGGCTCCCTTGCCAATGCCCGTGCAATGGGCTTTAACTGCGCCCTGGGCGGAGCCACAAGCCCGGAACGCAACCTGAATGGATTTGTCGATATAGAAGAATCAGAAGCAATATTTCGGGAAGAAAATTTCCCCTTTGCAGCAGGCGTAATCTTGCTGAAACACCCCTGGGAATTTGTCGAAGGAGAAACACTCCCGGATATTTTTGATCCAGAGTTTGAACAACTGATTGAATCCAGAGCCAAAGCGGCTTGTCCAGCCGCTGCAGATGACCCGCTCGTAATGGGCTATTATTATGGCTTCGGCGCATTTAACCATTCAGAACACTGGGTGAACCACCACCTGTCCCTACCGCCAGAAAGCCCCGGACGAAATGCCATCATCGACCTGCTCGCGCAACGGTATGACAACGACGTTCAAAAATTCAACCGGACATACGGCATTTCTTTGAGCCAGATTACCGACCTGAAACAAACGGAAATACTGGTTTACGACCAGGCCTTTGAGAACCGCAATTATCCGGCAATACAAAAAACACTGGACCCACGGCAACTGGATGACTTCGAAGCCATCCTCTCCTACATGTGTGTCACACTCTACAAGATCGCCCATACCGCCATTCGACGATGGGACAGCAACCATCTCATCTTCGGCTCTTTTATCAAAGAATGGGCTTTGACCGGAAAATCGTGGAAAGCAGCGGCGCCCTACATCGACATGATCGCACCCCAACATGTTAACCGCACAATTTCAGTCAACAAATTGGCCGATACCGCGGAATTGCCCATCCTCATGTCAGATGACTATTTCGGATTCCACTACCCCGGCGAAAAAGGCAAGCGTCACGCTGGTGTATCATCTCACGACGCACGCGGTGAAATATACCGCGCAAGCCTGATGAGACATTACAAAGACCCGCAGGTTCTGGGCGTCACGTATTGCGCCTGTATGTATGATCAGGGCGGTGACACACTCGCAAAAAACAACCAGAATGGCTATTACGACCTGCAGGGGAACCCGCGCGAAAATCTGATCCAGGCAGTAACCGACATCAACCGGACTGTCTATACACACACCCCACACCCCGGTACAGCCGAGGAACTTCAAACATTGGAACAGACACTCTTTGCAACCTGGGACAAATACCAGCGCGGAGACTGGTAGATCCTTTATTAATTCATGGGCCAATTACAAAGCATTAAAACGCCAGAAACAGAGAGCCGGGTGCGCAAAACAGCCGTATTGGCGATGGTAGGCACGCTGGTATTTACGTGCGTGATGTCAACCTATGTAGAATTGAGCACCCGATCCGGTCTCCTGGCAATGTCCAACCTGCCAATGACCGTATTATTGCCCTTTGTATTCTGGCTCCTGGGCAATTCCATATTAAAGCGTTTTTGGCCCCGGTTATCCTTGTCCGCAACAGAGATGCGGGTGCTATTTTGTCTCCTGTGGGTCGGCGGCTTGTTCGCCGGCTTTAACTGGGCAACGCAATGGGCCGGCATGATGGCCGCACCACGCTATTTTGCATCGCCGGAGAACCGCTGGGAAGAACTGTACTTTGACGATTTGCCCAACTGGATGCTGCCATTGAACAGTCCGGGTGTGGTAAATGGCTTCTATCAGGGGCTATGGTCTACCGTACCCTGGGGCGCGTGGTTGGGACCAATCTTCTGGGCGGGATCCATCGCCCTTGCAATCACGGCCGTTGGCCTGGGATTGACCGCATTATTTCAAAAACAATGGGCGCAACACGAACGCCTGGTCTATCCCCTCGCCGAAGTATCCCTGGAACTCACCGAAGGATTTGATCAAAAACCGGGCTGGCCCGCCTTTATGCAAAGCAAGGCATTTTGGGCGGGATTTTTTATCGCAGCCATCCCCCTCTTGTGGAACATCGGAGAATACTTCATCCCCGATTTTCCCCGCATCTCAATTTTTGACCCCATGTTTGGACGCGGGGGACGACGCGGCGTCCAGCTATCGCGACACCTCTCACCCTTCGCCTTTTCCTACCGCATTTTGCCCACATTAATAGGCTTCACATTTTTATGCGACCTGAATATTCTATTCAGCATCTGGTCGATGTTTGTGCTGGGAATGGGCGCGCAGTACGGAATGAACCGCGTTGGATTTACAATCGGGTTAGAAGGCCAGACAGCGGATGGCAGTGCCATTCTCAGTTTGTTCTCAAACGGCGCAATGGCCGGTCTGGCAATTTGGGGCCTGTGGGTGGCGCGAGGACATTTGAGACAGGTCTGGCATCAGGTGCGAAAACCCGTTCAGAGAACGCCATCTGAGACGGTGATTCTATCGCCGCGAGGGACGGTATTGGCGCTGGGATGCGGATTATTGTACATGGCATTCTGGCTGTATCAGTCGGGCAATGGTCCAGTGACACTGGTACTGTGGATGACCGCGTTCTGGATCGGCATTTTTGTATCTATGAAATTGCTGGCGGCTGTTGGCTTTGCGTATTTATTTCCCTTTTGGGCAGGTGGAACAACCATACTGGGCGATATGTTTGTAGGCACGCGCAATATGTCAACCGCTACGCTGGTAAGCACGCATATGGTGAACCACCGCTTGCTGGCAGGCTGGCGCGTACCAACGGCATTGCCCAATATCGATCGGGTAATGGCGAGATCGACAAAAACCAATCGCTTGATCTGGGCGGGTGTACTCCTCGGGGTGATCATCGGCGCCTCTTATACGGTCTGGCTGTGTTATACCTGGGGCGGTGCCAGCTTTCATTCCTGGGCATTGGAGGGTTCGGCGCGTGAACGCTACAATATTATCGCCGGAGAGGTTGCCAATACAGATCGGACGGTTCCAGACACTGAAAAAATCGGCACATACTTATTGGGCACCGCAGGTGCGCTACTATTTGCCGCACTTCAATCGCGCATTCCCTGGTGGCCCATACATCCCATGGGATTGATGGTGATGTATAGCTGGCAGATGCGCATCTATATCTTTAATATCTTCCTCGTCTGGTTAGCCAAATTACTGGTCTTGAAATTCGGTGGAATCCTGCTCTACCGGCGGGTGCGCCCGTGCTGTTATGGATTAATCGTGGGATTTGTCTTCGCAATAGGAATCGCATTCCTCGTAGATGTAATCTGGTTTCCAGATCAAGGGCACGGGATTCATGGGTGGTAATTGGTCTAAGGGGACCGGATGACTGGTCCCCTTTTTTTATGACTTCAATGCAAAAGACGGAATCGAAGGTCCCGAAAAGCCGTGTTGCTTTCCCACACATTCAGCGCAATTGGTCCCGATTGATAACTAAAATCGGTCACTTGATTGACCAACTTACCGTCAATATATGAAGTAAGAGACGCGCCCCGGGCGGCGATTTGCACATCGTATTCCTGTCCGTGCTCAATGGGATAATTAACCACACTGAGCTTTGTCAGCCCCTCGGGACTAACCTTGCTAATGGCGACAGCCTGCCAGCCCAATAAGAAATCCAGCAAATACCAGCACCGTTCGTCCTCGGACATTCGGAAGAAAACCTGAGCATTGCCGCCTGAAATAGGCGTAATGAGAAGCGACAGTTCATAACTTCCCCAGGAAGAATCACCGATGATAAGCGGAGAATCGTTGTCACTTGAGGGTCCTGCTTCACCCAAGATACCATCTTCCGTGCGCGTCCAAACGCGATGCAAAGACGCTTCGGTATGTCCTTTTGCGGGACGCCAGTCCGTCAACCCATCGCTCTGGATCAACTTCTGCCAGTGGATAACCCCTCTCATTCCACCAATAACTCTGCGCCCGTAATCTTCCTGATTTTCATGATCTACATGTGTTTCATTTCCCATGACTAAAAGCCTCCTTTTCAGTTGTTTTCGCGATCTGTGTAACCGACTCTTGACAGTACCCACCGGAATACCGAGAATACTGGCAATCTGACTCTGATGTAATCCGACCAGATAAAACAGCGTAGTGACCATCCGATCCGCCGGAGAAAGCAATTTGAAAGCCCGCTTCAGAGCAGATGCGTACTGTAACTCCACCGCTTTCTCAGGATGCACAAACTCAAGCTGTTGATATTCCTGCACCCTTGATAATCCCCGTGCCTCAAGGGTTCGCTTTCTCACCCATTTGAGAGCCACGTTGCGCGCAATTGTATAAAGCCAGGATGAGAACTTGCCAACATCATCGAGCTGGTCGAGATTCCGATAGGCGAGAATAAATGTTTCTTGCGTGGCATCTTCGGTATCATCAGCATCTTGCAGCACAGCCCATATAACCCCAAACACCAGAGATCGGTGCTGGTTAATCAGGTCGGCAAATACTCTCTCATCGCCACCACAGGCTTTATCGACCAGGATCTTGTCGCCCGGTAATGAATCATTCATCAGAGTACTCCGATACGCGCGTTCATACAATAGATACAGTTTTTGGCATAAGGTTCACGAATTTTTCACAGCTAACGTTTCTCTACGATCAAGTGTCCATTTTCGGACACCACTGTATCAAAATCGGACACTTTATAAGACGCTAAATTCAGATAATTTTCATAACTTATTGTAATTCAAATATTTGACTTTTCTGGCATAGTTTTTGCTTAATATATCGTATAACCCATAGTACTTACCTCTCAATAGAGACGGAGGCCCGATATGCTCTGGAATTACCTCACCGTAGGATTCAGAAATCTGCGGCGGCACGCCTTCTATTCCCTGCTGAATATCCTGGGACTGGCTGTGGGCATTGCGTGCATGTTGCTGGCGGTATTGTATGTGGGTTATCAGTTTCGTTTTGACCAGCACCACGAAAAGAACGACCGCATTTACAGGGTCATCCGAAAAATCAAAGATGTCAGCGGCGAGCGCTACGACCTGGGAACAAAGCCCGTTGCCTCGCATCTGCGCGGTAAATTCCCCGAAGTTGAGGCAGTGACCCGAATGCTGGTCAGGGAAATGTGGGCATCTAACGAGGAGCACGGTTTCAATACGCGCGTTTGCATAACCGATGCGGAGATGTTCGATGTCTTCACGCTTCCAATGGTAGTCGGCGATCCCAAAACCGGACTCAACGATCCCCATACCGCGTTTCTCTCCCAGACATTGGCTCACAAGCTATTCGGCGAGGAAGACCCGATAGGTCGGACCGTCAACATTCACTACAAGTGGTTTAAGGGCGATTTCACAATCACCGGTATTCTGAAGAACCAACCAAAGACATCAAATGACAAGCTACAGTTCGATTTTCTCACCACCACATATCCACAACCATCGGAACAATATCCAGAAAACGGATGGCGACGACTGGTGTGGGACGAGTGGCCCTCAAATTGGTTTATCGGACCATTGCGGACTTATGTACTCGTGCATCAGGGAGCCGATGTTGCTGAACTGCAAGAAAAACTACACGCTTTTGCAGCCGACCACCAGCTTGCCGGACCTGAACGCTATGATTTCTATTTACAACCGCTCGACCGCATCCACCTGTACTCGATGCAGGATTACGGCACAGCGGAGATCAATGCCGGGGATATCACGCGCTGTTATACGCTGCTATTCATTGGACTACTCGTGCTGTTGATCGCCTGCATCAATTACATCAACCTGATAACGGCGCGGTCAGCCAGCCGGCTGCGCGAAGTTGGCATGCGCAAGGTCGTGGGCGCAACACGGCTGCAATTAATGGGTCAATTTTTGGGCGAGTCCTTGATCATCGTCTTATTAGCAGGCGTGCTGGCGGTATTATTTGCCTCCGATGCACTGCCCTTTTTTAATGACTTCATGGGCGTTGATCTGCATTTGATCGACGCTGGCTCAGTATTCGTCCTGGCGCTTTCATTATGCGTATTATTGGGCACGGGCCTGCTCGCCGGGAGCTACCCGGCATTTATCTTATCGGCATTTGAGCCGGTTCGCGCGTTAAAAGGCACGCTGCAATCTCGGCACATGAGTTTGAACCAACTGATGGTCGTGCTGCAATTCGGCATATCTGTGGTCTTGATTATCACGACACTGGTGGTGCATAACCAGCTTACATTCGTGCGTTCAAAAGAACTGGGATTTGAAAAGGAACACACCGTCATAATGCCGTTCTTCTTGCGAGATCGCGGACTGCGGCCAAAGGCAGAAACCATCGTCAATGAATTTCGCGCACAACCGGGTGTGTTGAAGGCGTCGGCATTTCACACGCCGCCTGGACAGATCGGTCCGGATAGACGCATTCTGCACGCCGAAGGGCATGGCGATGCGACATTCAAGCTGTACTGGAACGGTATTGATGACAACTATCTCGATCTGTTCGGATTGTCCATTGTATCAGGCAGGAGCCTTGTTGGTATGCCTCCCTTTCGCCAAATCGACGAAAACAAATGGGAAGTTTCCGCATTGATCAATGAGACAGCTGCACGGGAACTCGGATGGGACGATCCCGTGGGTAAGTCTCTTTTTTATGCCAATGGTCGGGTTCAGGTGCAGGTAATCGGCATGGTTAAGGATTACCACAACCAGTCGCTGCACCACGGCATTGCACCCCTGATATTGGAAAACTCACCCAGTTTGCATTGGGTCGCCGTACGCCTATCACCTGGGGACCTGAGGACACAACTCGCCACGCTGGAAAGCGTGTGGAAGCAGTTTTTGCCGGACCGGCCCTTTGAGTATAAATTCTTCGACGAAGTGCTCGATGCGTATTACCAGTCGGAGATAACGCTGCAAAAAGTGTGCGGAGTTTTTGCAGCGCTGTCCATCTTTATCAGTTGTTTGGGAATGCTCGGATTGATCGCGTTTGCCACACAACAGCGCACCAAAGAGATCGGCATACGCAAAGTACTCGGTGCATCAGAGGGCAAAATCATTCTATTGCTGACCCGCAAGTTCCTGTGGCTAACTGTCATAGCCAATGTGATCGGATGGCCAGTGGCGTACTATCTCATGTCCTCCTGGCTCAATGATTTCGCCTACCGCATCGAACTGGGACCACTCATGTTCATTGCCACAGGGCTATTGACACTGGGAATTGTAATTGTGACCGTGTGCGGACAAGCCTGGCGTGCGGCCTGCGCCAATCCAGTTGATGCGTTGCGGGATGATTAAGGAGATATAATGAAACACACATCACACCAGACCACTCTAAGAGACGATGCGACGTACGGACTTGGAGAAATCACGCTTCAACACCCTCCCGAAACGTCTCCTATTACCCCAGCCACTCGTATCTCAATCGAGGCAATCGGCGTACACAAACACCTGCTTCACGGCATTGGCATCGATTGGGGATGCGGCGGCGGATGTCTCTCCATCGCTGCCAGTCGGATTCCCGAAGTGAACCGCATAATTGGATTCGACATCACTGAAGACAATGTGGCGACAGCCAGCGAGAACGCGCGATTGAACAGGGTCGAAGCCAAGACCAAATTCATGCGCTCCAACTCCTTCGATCCATTTTCCGACACGGACCGCCGCGAACTGGAAAGCCTGAAAGGAAAAGTGAATTTTATCCTGGCCAACCCACCATCCAGCGAGAACGATGACGGATTCGAATACAGAAGAATCGTCCTGCGCGGTGCCAGAGAATTCCTGGTCAGCGGGGGTTGTGTATTCCTCAGCATCTCCTATCAGTACGGCATGCCGCGGATCACCAACCTGGAGAAAGATGTCCCGGGATTCCATCACGAAGGCGTTCTGGCGACCACGGATTGTGTTCCATTTGATCTTGCGCGACCAGACCTGATGCACTGTTTGGAATCATACGCGCTTGAAGAAGACAGAGGCGGACTCGAATACACCTTCTGCAACCCGTTGCAGCCATCTGAAAGCCTGGACGCTCGAGCTTCTTTGAAGCTGTTCAATCAAACGCAACACAGCCCCTTATCGAGATGGCAAACCCATCTATTCAGGTATTCCTGATCAACCTTTTACAGCAAGGAATAAATACCAATGAGCAGTAAAGACTATTTTGATCGCGTTGCCCAGGACTGGGACGAAATGCGCGAAAATTTCTTCTCCGATGAAGTCAGGGAAGAAGCACTTTCTACCGCTGCTGTCCAAAAAGGCAAAATTGCCGCTGATATCGGGGCGGGCACAGGCTTTATCTCTGAAGGCCTGATACAGGCGGGACTTCAGGTCATTGCGGTGGATCAGTCTGAAGCAATTCTAAAAGAAATGAAGAAAAAATTTGTGGACATTGAGACGATTGACTATCGCGTTGGACAAGCCCAAACCTTGCCCATTCCCGATGCAACAGTTGACTATGCTTTTGCCAACATGTATCTCCACCACGTTGAATCCCCGCCAGAAGCAATCGCAGAAATGGTCCGAATCCTGAAGCCCGTTGGTAAACTGGTGATCACAGACCTGGACGAACACGAATTTGACTTCTTGCGAGAAGAACACCACGACCGCTGGATGGGTTTCAAAAGAGCAGATATCGAGAAATGGTTTCAGAGCGCGGGACTGAGAGACATAGATATTGACAGCATCGGCACATGTTGCGAAGCGCAGTCGAGTTGTGGCAGCGAGTTTGCCAGCATCGGGATATTCATAGCTTCGGGTGGGAAATAATCATTGACTATATAGCGCGAAAAAAAAGCAATATTCTCACGCTTCAGGATGGGGGACAAAATGATCTTGAGTTATCTCCGCACATCTTTCCGCAATCTTTTTCGGCATCGCCTTTACACGCTCGTCAACATCCTTGGCCTTGCCGTGGGAATGGCCGCTTGTATCCTCGTCAGTCTGTTCTTGCAGCACGAATTCAGCTATGACGCCTATCATCGGGACATAGACCGCATTCATCGCGTAATGCGACTTGTACACCCATCAGGTGGCGGCCTTCCATACTATCCATTCGGCACTCAATATCGGGCTGGCCACACACTTGTCGATGAAATACCCGAAATTGAGGATATGACCCACTTTATCACGCGGCCCATGTGGGCTGGTCTCGAAGATCGCGGCTTTGATGTGCGCGGTACTGTGGCCGATCCCAATTTCCTGCGCTTTTTCACCTTTCCATTAATTGACGGAAGCCAGCCACCCGAATTAACACCTGGATCTGTCTATATCACAGAAAGTTTTGCACAAAAGCTCTTTGGCACCACAGACGTTATCGGGAGAACGCTCAAGATTTACTACAAGTGGGTGGAAGGCGACTTCTACATCGGCGGTATTCTCGGCGACCAGCCAGCTACCACATCGGGTGAGTTTGTGTTTGACATTTTAATCAATTATGAAGGGACCACGGGACCCATAACAGGTTCACCATGGAATCGAAGGCAATGGTCTCCCACAACAAGATTTCTCGTTCTAAAAACCTTTGTTCGACTCGCGCCTGATGCTTCCCTGTCATCTCTTCGCCCCAAGCTCCATGAATTTGCACGCCGTCATCTGGGCAATGGCGCAGACCCGCGTGACACCTACGACCTTATGCCCTTGCGTCGTCAGCATTTATATGCCCGACGCGATTTTCAATTACAGATGGATGTGTTGGACCAGCAGGACGGTCTTGTGCAGGGGGACATCAACCGCTGCTATACTTTTGGCCTTGTAGGAGCAATCATTTTGGCACTGGCATGTGTCAATTTCGTAAACCTATCCACAGCACGGGGAGCGAACCGCGCCCTGGAAGTGGGTGTGCGCAAGGCCGTGGGATCCACACGCGCTCAGCTTGTCACCCAGTTTCTCGGAGAGACGGTTCTCCTCGCCGGGATATCGGCTATTTTGGCACTTGCTATTGTCGAACTTGCCCTTCCTACAGTCAACAGCCTGCTAATTTCTTCTTTACAGCTAAACGCCTGGTACATCGTCGGTACTGCATTGCTCGCACTCTTTGTCGGCCTAACCGCCGGTGTCTATCCAGCGGTATTTCTATCATCTTTTGCTGCTGTGCAAGTTCTAAAGGGATCAGGACAGAAGATCGGCGGACGGTCCCAACTCCGTCGGAGTCTGATAACTTTCCAATTTGCCATTTCGGTGGTCCTCGTCATTGGTACGCTCGTTGTCTGGCAACAAACAAACTACATTCGCACACGCGACCTCGGATTTGTGAAAGAAGGCTTGATTACCATGCCCCTGCTCAAAGAAGACCGACGCTTGCGCGAGCACTTTGAAAGCATTCGAGACCGTTTTGAAGCAAGCCCCGACGTTTTGGGCGCGACTGTTTCTCTGGCTCCGCCCGGTTATGAAAATAATATTGATCGCTCGCTAATCAGACGGCTGGACCAGACGGATTCCGTGAATGTCCACTTCTTGTCGGTGGATCACAAATTTACCGAGGTCTATGACATCCCCATCCTTGAAGGCAGGCCATTGGCTTTAACTGACAAAGACCAATTCAAATTGCTCCTGAACGAAACAGCCGCTCAGGCACTGGGCGGTGTAAAACCGGGTACAGTTCTGAACTTCTTTTGGCTGAGGGATTTCAATTTCACTGTAGTAGGTATTTTCAAAGACTTTCACAACAGCAGTCTGCACAATCCCGTGCGACCCCTGATGCTTATATATCATCCATGGTACGATTATGTCACCGTCAAAGTGCGTATGGACAACCTGCCCAAAACACTGGACTTTCTCGCATCAGTCTGGAAGGATTTTGTACCGGCTCACGCCTTCAAATTCCTCTTCGTCGATGATTTTTTAAACAACTTCTACCAGAGCGAGATGCGTACCCAGAAAGCCTTCACCTATCTTTCTGGCCTGGCCATTTTTGTCGCCTGTCTGGGGCTTTTCGGCCTGATTGCCTATACCACAGAAGTTCGCACCAAAGAAATCGGTGTTCGCAAAGCCCTTGGGGCGTCGTCTGGCGATATTCTAATTCTCCTACTGAAAGAATTTGCGGTACTCATTACCATCGCAAGTTTGCTGGCATGGCCTGCCGCATATCTCTTCACCCGTTCCTGGCTAGATCGTTTTGCCTACCGAATTGATCTGGATCCGAGCGTATTTCTCGTCGGAAGCCTGCTGGTGCTTGTGATCGCATTTTGCACCATCAGCTTTCAAGCCATCCGCGCTGCACGCGCCAATCCAGTTGACGCGCTGCGTTACGAGTGATCGGAGATCGCTTCATGCTGAAGAATTATATCGCAGTCTTGATTCGATACCTGCTGAAAAACAAGCAATATGCTGTACTGAATATCGCGGGACTTGCCATAGGAATGACCACAGTGATGCTTATCGCGCTCTTTGTCCAGCATGAGTTTAGTTATGACCGCTCTCACAAAGATTCTCATCTGCTCTACCGCGTCTTACGGGAGACGCGATCCGAACAGGGTCAATCCACATACTCAGAGCGACTGTCTGGCGCGCTTGGCCTGGTTATTCGGGAAGAAATGCCAGAAGTAAATCAAGTCGTCCGTCTGCATCGGCGTGACGCCTGGATAAAATATCAAGACAGGGTGTTTGAGCAGATCTTATGTCTGGCCGATGAAGGGCTTATGGAGATGTTTCACTTTCCCGTACATACTGGGGGACCAGCCCAGCGAGTGCTCAGGGAACCGGGATCAATCCTGGTAACGCAATCCGCAGCTCAAAGATTCTTTGGAAGCGAGAACCCCATCGGTCAGGTCCTTTCAGTAGAAAACTACTTATTCGGAGGGGAATACCGTGTGGCAGGTGTTCTGAAGGATATCCCGAATACATCTACGATCTTTTTTGATTTTCTCGTCTCTCCGGAGAGTCTGAGGAATGAATTCAGATACTGGAACACATGGCTTCCACGGGGAGCCGCTCGTATTGAGATCTATTTGCGCCTTTCCGAAACCGCCTCTTTGAAGAGCCTTGAAGCAAAGCTGAATGACGCAATGCTGAGACATATGGGCGAGGAGATTGCGAGGACCAATGCCTATCATCTTCAGCGTGTGAACGACATTTACCTGCTCTCGGGAGACCAATTCGGCATTCTCAAACAGACATTCAGCTATATCATCAAACGGCCGTATGGGAGCCTGAGGACCGTGGAGCAAGCCTCGCTCATCGGAGTCCTTATTCTCGTCATTGCCGCAATGAATTTCGTGAATCTATCTACTGCTCTGTCGATCAGCCGAAACAGAGAGGTCGCACTGCGAAAGGTTGTAGGAGCAACCCGGGGCCAACTGATCAGGCAATTCTTAGGGGAGTCCCTGCTGCTGTCCCTGCTTGCGCTACTGGTCGCCTTTGTTCTAACTGTGCTCACGCTACCTGTATTCCGATCCTTTATCGACCGACCTCTGTTCATCAGTTCAGGAGACTTCCCCTCGATTGCAGTTTCGTCACTCGGACTGGCTTTGATTGTCGGCCTTACGGCGGGACTCTATCCGGCCATTTTCCTTTCTGGCTTCCAACCGGCGAGTACCCTCAAAGGCGGCTCTCAGCTTAGATCCAGCAGAAGGGGTCGATTTCGAAAAGTGCTGGTCATTCTTCAGTTCTCAATATCCAGTATTCTGATTGTGGGGACCCTGGTGATATCCAGCCAGCTATCTTTCATCCGCACGCAATTTGGGTTCAATAGAGACCATATTGTCCTGTTGCCAATTTTCCAGGTAGCCGGTAGCGTCGAAGAGCTTGGACCACTCGGAACCCAGTTAAAAAAACGGTTTCAGACGATAAAGCAGGGCTTCCTCGAGCATCCCAATGTTCTGAAGGCTTCAACGTCGCGATTTTATCTACAGGACTGGTCAGCACACTATAAATTCAGAACGCCAGAGATGGCTGAATTTTTGGAGATGCGGACATTTCCAGTGGATGAGGATTTTTTCGATTTATATGAAATTCCGTTCGTGGATGGGAAGACGTTTCCAAGGGAGTACACGGCCATCGCACATCGAGAACGAATCAGGACGGGACAAGAGGAGTACTTCATTCTCAACGAAGCCGCCGTAAAGCGTCTGGGATTGGCGCATCCCGTCGGACAGTTATTTGAATGGGCAGGACGAACGAGAGGAACGATCATCGGCGTTGTGAAAAACTTTCATTTACGCACGCTTCATGAGGAAATCGAGCCAGCCGTGTTCACAACAGAACACTGGAATATGAAAATCCTACATCTGAAGATCGCATCAGAAGGTGTGCCCGAAACCCTGGAATTCCTCAAAAAAACCTGGCATCGTTTTCTCCCTCAGCGTCCGTTCGACTATGAATTCCTCGATGCGCGTTTGGATTTTTACTATAGAGAAGAAATACGACTGGGCCAGATCTTCGGCACATTTTCTTTAATCGCCATCTTCGTTGCTTGTTTGGGACTCGTCGGTCTCTCATCCTTCATGATTCAACTTCGAACCCGAGAGATCGGCGTACGAAAGGTCCTGGGCGCCTCTGTATCAAACATCGTACTATTGCTCTTCAGCGAGTTTTCGAAGTTGGTCATCGCTTCAAATCTCATTGCTTTGCCGATCGCATTCTATCTCCTGGGCCGCTGGCTCGAGAGCTTTCCTTACCGGATTCAATTGGGCATCGAGCCGTTTCTTTTGAGTGGAATCATTACGATCATCGCTTCTCTCACGACAATCGGTTTCCAGACTTTCAGAGCAGCGACAACCAATCCGATAAACGCATTGCGGACAGAATAGATTTTGTAGTAGCTTATTTGATCATTTACTACTTGAAAGGGATAGAATGAAAAGAAAAAATAATGTCTATGATCAGCTACCATATTCAAATCGTTTTGATTGGGGGCTGAGAGGTGTAAGAAATGCCGTAGATCGTGGAGATATTGTTGTTATAGTTGATGTATTGAGTTTTTCTTCCACGGTTGTATCTGCTATTCAACATGGGGCGATAATTTATCCATTCCCAATGAAAGAAGGTGCTGACGAGTTTGGTCGACTCGTCAAGGCGAAGGTCTTGAAGGGAAGAGCAGAATCGTTGGTAAGTGGTGGAGCCTCTTTATCTCCTATTTCATTTAGTGAAAAGGATAAAGATTGTCGATATGTGTTGACATCATTGAATGGTGCTCTGTGTTCAAGACGAGGACGACAGGCACCCACTCTTTTGATTGGCTGTTTGCTTAACGCGCATGCGGTAGCCTCTGCTATTGAAGAAGAACGAAAAAAAAATTACTCCGCCGTTAGTGTGGTCGCTTGTGGGGAACACTGGTCGGATCCTGAAGAAGAAGAGAATTATTTGCGTCCTTGTATCGAAGATTATTTGGGGGCTGGTGCTATTTTAGCCGGGTTAGATGGATCAAAGTCCCCGGAAGCTCAGGTCTGCGAAAACGGATTCATAGCATCTAAATCACATATTCAACAGTTAATCGAGAAATCCAGTAGTGGGGTAGAATTGATCGAGAAAGGCTTTAAAGAGGATGTGGCATTCGCTTCACAACTTAACCAATTTTCCGAAGTACCAATCTTAGTTGATGAACATTTTAAAAAATGGACAAAAACTTGACAGCCTGCACCGTTTATGGAGGATGTGATGTTCAAGAATTACTTCACAACTGCGTTGCGTAATTTCTCGCGACAGAAGACGTATTCGCTTATCAACATGGCGGGACTTTCTGTAGGGCTGGCCTGTAGTTTTCTGACCTTTATGTGGGTAAAAAATGAGATTACGTATGACCGATTTCATGAACAGGGCACGCAGATTTATCGGGTGATGCGTAATTTCTCTACAAATGACAAAATTTATACCTGGTCTGCTATTCCCATGCCACTGGCCAACGTTTTAGTAGAAGAATACCCAGAGATTACCCACGCTATTTTAATAACCCCCCGGCAAAAACTTCTCCTATCTAAAGACAATCAATTATGCTGTCCAGAGAGTTTATCAAGTTGGTGGTGATTGCGTTTGTATTGGCCATACCTTTAGCCTATTACTTTACGACAATGTGGTTGAACGCGTTTGCCTATCGCATCAATATAGGGTTAGAAGTCTTTGTTTTCGCAGGCGGGGCATCATTTATTATTGCCTGGTTGACTGTGAGCTATAAAGCACTCAAAGTGGCCTCTGCCAATCCTGTCGATGTCCTACGCAATGAATGAAAAGAGAAATAACAAGAGACATTGTCAAATGTTATCGCTTCGTGATACCGAGTGTGCCAAGTTTCAAACCGCCACAAACTCAAAAGGAAATTTCTATGACTGGGCATTGGGACGTTAAGCTTATTATTCTTCTACGAAATGCAAAGCTTCTGCTTTTAATGCAGCACTGATATAGAACCCTGTATCATCCAGATTTTGAAGTACAGGCTTGACGGTGGACAGAATACCTCTTTGCTTGGCGAGAATCAAAATACCTACTGTTCCTATAACCCTGAGGCCCATATCTTGCCCCACACGACGCGCCTGACGATCATCCAGGATAATTCGACACTTCTGCTCTTGAGACAAAGTAATCGCCTCTGCCTCTCCATCATCAATCATCATTTTTAATGCAACAGCCAACGCCCGGTCAGAAAGTCTTTCTACCTTCAGCCAGGGTAAGGAGATTCCAAATTCTTGTGCCACAGCCGGTGGTATTAATACAGACTCAAAAAGGGCCGGCAGAATCTCGATTTGACCGATGCGTTCAAGCGCAATTAAGCATGTGCTATCCGCTACGACGCGCTCACTCACTGATTGATCTCCTGCCGCAACTCTTCAGGAGGATAATCAAAGACAGGAACCTGGTAGTGTCCAAGAATCTCCATAAAGGCGCGTTTGGAGTGTCCAGCAATTTTCGCTGCCTGACCAAGCGACACTTTACCAACTTCGTAGAGTTTTATGGCAAGAAAAGTTTTTGCCTCATCTCCGGAAAGACTTGAAGGAAGCTCGACTTTTAGATTAACTGCGCCCATAAAAAATATCCTTAGATTTTATAGAAGCACAAAACATAATAAGGCCCATATCCATCGCTGATTGGAAATATAAGAGACTTTTTCTTAAAACGCAAAAGGTTCGGGGGAGAGGCCAAAAAATCTGGCGCTCTGGCGGTGATCATGCGATCGTTTACGCGGCCATTCCGAAGAATGACAAACCTGTTGCTCAAGTGAACGAGGTTTTAGATGTTGGCTATTTCAATCCAGATCAGTTGCCCGAACCGTTTACGTGGTGGCATCGTCGAAGAATTGATGATGCCCTGCGTGGGATCACGGGCGTTTCTTGCGTACAGGACAGAGTCTGGACACTGGACCCAAACCTGAGTCGCCGAGAGATATACGACATGTTGACCCGTTCAGGTTTATCGCCCAGTGACTTTTATGAACAGTATTTCACTGAAATAGGACAACCCGGAGAGAAAATCGAAGTTGACGGTGTTTCAATTGGGTAATCAAACACTTTCGGGAGTGGCTAACTCTAAGTGTGAGAATCAGCAATTTTTAAGTTGACACGCTGCGTTATAAGTGAACGGAGAGGCTAAGACTTCTTTGAAGATTGAGTCCCGCTACCCCAGGCTAAAAGGGCTATTTACACATGGAAGAACACCAATGCTCAAAAACTATTTAACAATCGCCATCCGCATCTTGTTTCGGTACAAGGGATATTCGCTCATCAATATATCGGGATTGGCTATCGGCATGGCGTGTGCTGCGCTGATACTGCTTTACGTTCAAGATGAACTCAATTTTGACACACATCACATCAAACGCGACCGCATTTACAGAGTGCTCCGCGAGTTGAAAAGCGGAGATAACAGCATATTCAGCTATCGTACATCGGGTGCCCTGGCACCTGCTATTTTACAAGACATTCCTGCCGCTGAACAGGCCATTCGAACCTTCTGGTTTAAAACATTTGTTCGTTATGAAGACACACTGTTCGATCTCCAATATTGTATTGCCGACCCTGAAATTCTAAATGTATTCACCATTCCCTTTCTCAAAGGGGATCCAAAAACAGCTTTGCAAGGTGCAGGGACGGCGGTTTTGACAGCATCTGCCGCGGCCAGAATTTTCGGCAGGGTTGATCCCATCGGCAAGCAACTTCGGATCGATGGAGACCGAGACGGCACCATCTACACCATAACGGGCATTGTCTCAGATCCCCCCACAAATAGTTCATTGCATTTTGAATTGCTCACAACACATGTCTCGCGCATTATACCTAATTTTCTCAGGTATTGGACAGAGTGGCGCCCTATGTCACAGTATCGCGCTATTGAAACCTATGTTTTGTTACGTGAAAAAGCAGACCCAGTAGCATTTCAAATGCAACTTGCAGAAATTATGAAACGCTACATGGGCGATACAGTTGCGGAAAACAATGCGTATCACTTGCAGGCAATGAACCGGATGCATTTGTATTCAGCACAGGATTTTGGCATGCGCGATCACCTCTCGCAAGACGCTGGCAGGCCAGCCTATGGCGACATTAATCAAATTTATCTGCTATCCATTATTGCTCTGATCGTGCTCGTTATTGCCTGCGTTAATTTTATCAACCTGACGACATCGCGAGCGATTTCTCGGGCAACCGAAGTCGGCGTTCGCAAAGTAGTAGGCGCGCATCGAGGATTGTTAATATCTCAGTTCTTTTTTGAGATCATGCTCTTAACATTGATAGGCAGCATCATTGCTCTTTGTCTTCTGGAACTGATACTGCCCGGGTTTAATGCCTTTGTTGCCAAAGACCTCACCCTGAACCCACAACGCAATCCAATCCCCTATGTCATCGGACCTGTAGTCGTATTGATAATAGGCATCGTGGCCGGCGGCATCCCGGCGTTTTACCTGTCCGCCTTTCAACCGATCCAGGTACTTTCGGGAAAATCTCCAGCTGGACTAAATCAAAAATCCAGATTTCGACAAGGACTGGTGGTCTTTCAATTTGGATTAGCGGTAATTCTAATCGCATTTACCTTTATCGTTCACAAGCAACTCAAATACATGCAAATGAAAGACCTTGGATTTCTCAAAGAACAGGTGATTGAATTAGATATATTCTGGAAGGCGCGAGATGTACAGGGCAGGGATTTAGTGGCTCGCTACCAGGAAGTGAAACAGATCTTTTTGCAACATCCAAATGTCCTATCAGCCACAGCAACGCGGTTTCCACAGGACCGTCCTGCGCCCTTAAATGTATATCAGGCCGAAGGCTTGTCAGAAGAATGGCGATTTGGAGAGTTTGACATAGACGAATCGTATGTTGACTTTTTTGGGGTAGATATCGTTCAAGGCCGGAATTTGTTCATAGGGGATCGCTATCAAGACAGGGATTTACCAGTCAAATATTTGCTGAATGAAACCGCCGTGAAAATGATAGGCTGGGATCAACCTGTCGGCAAGCGATTTGGCCGTGCAGGCAGAATAGACGGTGTAATTGTGGGCGTAATCGATGACTTTCATTTGGGTAGCTTGCATCAGCAAATTCCGCCCCTGGTCTTCCGACAGGGTTCGATAAAATTTTTGTATCTCAAAATTACCCCTCAAAATATGCCAGAAACCCTTCAATTTATCGGACAAATGTGGAAGGAATTATTACCCGAACGACCTTTTACCTATGCATTTTTAGACGAAAAACTGGACCACACAAACTATGCGAAAGAAATTCAGTTGAGTCAGGTTTTCAGTGCATTCTCTGCACTGGCCATTCTCATCTCTTGTTTGGGGCTACTTGGCCTGGTCTCATTCATGGTTGAGCGACGCACAAAAGAAATTGGAATACGCAAGGTATTGGGTGCATCCGAGTACGATATTCTGCGCTTATTCTTAAAAGAATTTTTATTCCTGGTCGTTATATCAAATGCGATTGCGCTCCCCATCGCCTACTGGGGCATTCACCAATGGTTAGAATCATTTGCCTATCGAACACAAGCGGAAATCACCATCTTCGCAGGCACGGGATTGTTAACCCTGTTCATTACCGGGATCACCGTAGGATTTCTCATCTTAAAAAATGCGCGCAGAAATCCGGTTGACGCGCTGCGTTTTGAATGAACGGAGCGACAAAGACTTTGAGGACACTTTTTCCCACATGCTCGAACAATAAAAATTATGCGTGATGCACCTGCCCACTTAAGAGTAATTCTCATCGGCGGCTCATCCCACTCCGGAAAGTCGGCTCTGTCCGAGTCGATAGCTACAAACCTGGGATGGAACCGAATCTCCACAGACACACTTGCCCGGCATCCTGGCCGACCATGGCGGTCCGCACCAGAAAAGGTCCCAGACCATGTGGCGGAACACTATCTCTCCCTATCAGTTGATGAACTGATCGTGGATGTACTCCACCACTACAGGGTCAATTTATGGCCAAAAGTTGAGAAAATTGTCGCGTCTCACATCAATGATCTTTCCCGAGGGGGATTAATCATAGAAGGATCAGCACTATGGCCCGAACTTGTAGCAACCCTTGACTCCGAAAATATTGCTACATTATGGCTTACAGCGAGTGAGGAAGTTTTTCGGCAGAGGATTCGCGATGAAAGCCTGTATCATTCAAAGTCGCTTCGGGAACGAAGAATGATCGATAAGTTTCTGGAACGCACGCTCGTCTATAACGCACAGATGATCGAGATTGTCAACCGGCATGGTTTCATTCTCGTAGATGTTCAACAATCCAATTTAGCAGAGCTAACCCAAAGG
The DNA here is from genome assembly GCA_026705765.1 of Gemmatimonadota bacterium. Lineage (NCBI taxonomy): Bacteria > Pseudomonadati > Gemmatimonadota > Gemmatimonadota bacterium. Next base: position 23,996 of record JAPPAB010000043.1, on the reverse strand, counting down.
TGCTTATCAATACTCAGGAGTTCCCGCTGGATAGTCTTTTTAGCGGGAATCTTTTATTATTAAGAGACCTGTCGGCTAACATCTCAACAAACAAAAGGAACAGAAAATGATTTTAGAAGTTGCAATATTGGACGTTAAGCCAGGGCGCGAGAAGGAATTTGAAACTGCTTTTGGCGAGGCGCAAAAAATTATATTGCGTAAGGAGAAAGGTCATGTATTCAAGATTCATCCTGAGAACTCTGGGAAGTTTTTCAATTCTCTTTTTTTGTAATACACAAAATATAATGGGGAGTGAGTTGAATATAGCGGCAGAGATCGGAGATACCACAAAAGTAAAAAACTTACTTAAAAAAGGCGTAGATACAAATGAGCGGGATAGATTTGGACGAACACCTCTCATTTATGCAGCTCTGAATGGTCATGAGCACATCATAAACATGCTGCTCGAATCTCATGCTGATATTCATGCCAAAGATCATTTCGACCAAACGGCATTGATTGCAGCAGTCAATAAAGGACATGTGAACAGTGCTAAAATTTTGCTAAAAAATGGGGCTAATCCATCGGCTCCCAATGGTGAGGACATGCTTCCTATATTTATAGCCTTTGAACGGGAAGACTTCGAAATGGTAGATTTATTATTAAAGTACGGAATCAAAATCAACACTATAGACAAAAAAGATAGGACCGTTCTCCAGAAAATTATTGAATCAAATCAGGTAGAACTCGTGCGAACAGTTTTAAGACGTGGTGTGGATGAAAGATATATCGTACATCTGGCTGCCAGTGTAGGCGACACAACATTGTTAAAGACATTCTTAAAAAATAAAATAGATATTAATCAAAAGGATCCATTGGGAAGGACGCCCTTGCTATTTGCGCTATTATATGATCGCACGCAATGCGCTGAAATGCTATTGGATCATGGCGCAGACCTTTCGCTTGTCGAAATCAACACTATAGATGAAAGAGGAAAGACCGTTCTTCAGAAAATTATTGAATCAAATGATGCAGAACTCGTGCAAAAAATCTTGAGACGTGGTGTGGATGAGAGATATATCGCACATCTGGCTGCTGGCGTGGGCGACACAACATTGTTAAAGACATTCTTAAAAAATAAAATAAATGTTAATCAGAGAGATCCATTGGGGAGAACGCCACTGCTATTTGCCCTATTATATGACCGCACGCAATGTGCTGAAATGCTATTGGATCACGGTGCAGACTTTTCGCTTGGCGATGAACAGGGCAAAACCCCATTAATGGTGGCTGCAGAACGAAGAAATATCGAAAATCTGAAACTCCTTTTGCATGCAGGAGCAAGTGTATTCGCACACGATAAACAGGGTCTGAATGCTTTAGAATACGTAACATTTGGTAATATTAATAGGCATAATCAGGATAAGTGTATAGAACTGCTCAAATCTGTTACGGAGGACAGAAGGATTAGATAGGAGAACTCACCCAGATATATGCAATTGGTTCAGTTGAATAATCAAACAGGTAGCTCATTCCGTCGGTGACCCGTTGAACGAGCATACACAAAAATCTGTTGACTCAGAATTTCTCTTGATGATTTTGATTCATAATAGTACACTTTGATAGGATGGAAAAGGAGTGTAATGCCTGAGATTTCCCGATTTTTCGGTATCATAATACGTATGTATGCTGAGCCTAATGCACCTCATCACCGACCTCATTTTCACGCTTATTATCAAGGAGACGTTGGGGTATATGCCATTGATACCATTGAGTTGATTGCGGGTCAACTTCCACGGCGCCAGCAGCGTCTAATTGAGGCCTGGATAGAGTTACACCATGAAGAATTACTGGCAGATTGGGAACGATTACAATCAGGTCGAGCACCTTTCAAAATTGATCCTCTTCAATAAAGGAGATCAACATGCACCATCCCATATATCGCGTGATATTTTTTGAAATACAGGCACCCTATACACTTCGCGTTTGTTTTGACGATGATTCGGAACAGATTATCGATTTCCGCGCCGTATTAGAAGGTGAATTATTTGGGCCTCTTCGGGATTTATCCTTATTCAACCAAGTGCGGATTGATCCAGAGGTCCATACTCTGGTATGGCCGAATGGAGCTGATTTTGATCCAGCTACTTTACACGATTGGCCTGAGCATCTTCCTGAACTTAAGCGCATGAGCGAGCGCTGGTCTCTCGTTGAGACGGAGGACTAACGCAGAGGAACTCCAATGTGCTTATCAAAAAAAATACGGATTCCCGCTGGATAGTCTATTTAGCGGGAATCTTTATTATTAAGCCTTCGCAAATGAGGAGGTTTCTGTGGAAGTCAATTCCCGTGCAAAAACCGCCTATGTAAAGATACCTGCTGGCGAGGGACAGCTCACCATCTGCTTGAGTCCCCTTGTAAACCTCTTTATTCACACCCTGAATTTGTATGATCTGCTCGGCGGACATGGAAAGCAATACACCCTGCGCAAGAACGTGCAGGCCAGGAAAGCCATCATATCTGATTTGCACTCACAAGTAACCGGGAAAGACCGATATTTCACACGCGGAGATTTGCATATCTATGAAACCAGCATGCAGAAGATCATAGAAGAAAATCTCTACCTCGAAAAGGTAGCACCACATCTTTTGGATCAAATCAGTCCCAAGGCATTTCCCTCCGCTCTGGTCAACAGTTGGAAACGATTTTATGAGGATTACTGGACAGGAGAATTCGACCGGCTCTTGACAATATACCAAAAGATAATTGAGGACATTGATTGGACTAAAACTATCGATCAGATGGCGGAATTGTCACAATCCTCATTCCATGGCCAGATGCTGTTATTCCTCGTAGAAGCCACTGCAGAAAGTGCGCTAACATTTGGTAAAAATACTTGTATTGGCACACTTCAAGTGGGCAGTGACGGCGGTTTTGTACATGAAGGACTTCATCTTCTTCTCGACGAAAAATGGGCTGATAGTCCACGAATAAATGCCCTCATAGAAAGCAAAGGATTTACGGATCCATTTTGGAAGAATTGGCAGAACAAGTACGAGCAAGCCCTTGTTGTATCCCTCGACTGCCACATTCAAGGTTTCGCCGATGACCTCAATCGCGTCCGCAAGTATTTCCGTGGATGCAGAATAGAGGACTTGTATCCAACTGTTTGGCCGCTCGTTTCCAGATATGCCCAGGAGCGGGAAGGAACCATCGAAGAACTGATGTATCGCGTGATCGCAGAGAGTCTGTAGTCCAGATAACTATGAGGAGTAATCAGATAATGATAAGAATCATCACATCAGAGGACCTGGGAGATTGCGCGCGTCTGTACGTGAAGGTTTTCTCCGAATGGCCGTACGAGGAATCGTGGAGCATTACCCAGGCTCACCACTACCTCAGTCGATTCTGGAAGTTCGACCCCGAACATTGCCTCCTCGCCCTCGACAAAGATGATGTGATTGGCGCGATGTTCGGATACTGCTATCCCTGGCAAGACCGAATCAACTACTACATGCAAGAACTCTTTGTTGATCCTGATCAAAGGCGGTCGGGCCACGGACGAAGACTGGTGCGTCATCTCCTCGACAAACTCGGAGAATCGGACGTATCCATGTCCCTGATTGCCAATGAAGCAACGCCCGCAGCCGCGTTCTACGAGGAATTTGGATTGCGGCAGCACAGGTACTACAAATTCTATTGTGGCACCTTGAAAACGGGCGTGAAATAAACCATCTTATACCACAGCAATCGCCATGCAAATTGAGAATATCAAGCACTACCTTGACGCCATTGATACATTATCAAAGGCACAATTTGAACTATGGGGACCTCTTACAGGTCGAAACACGCTGGCGGAATATCGCGAGTTACTCCACTTCGCAGCCGAATCCGAGAGCCTGCCCACCACGCTCGTTGCCGTAGAAAAAGCAACCGTTCTCGGCTCTGTAAACATACTCGAAAACGATCTGCCACTCCGTCCTGATATTGCGCCCTGGTTAGCGCAATTATTTGTCTTTCCAAATTTTCGACGCCGGGGTGCAGGCGCATTGTTAATTGCGGGTGCGATTGCAGAGGCCCGAAAGCTGAACAGATCAATACTCTATTTGTACACGTCTGGAACGCTACCGAGTTATTACGAGCGACTTGGATGGTCTCGCCTGGAGGAAATTGCGTACCTGGGCGAGCTCAGAGTGATAATGACCTATCCCATCCACGACATCAAAAAAGCCTTCCGACCCATCCCTCCCGTGTAATACAGAAACCCTTTGGTAGATAGAACTGTCAAAAGATTGATCCTCCATTGTAAGACGCTATCTATCAGGGAGTAATCATGACCATCATACGATATCCGGGAAAAGCGGTTGGTCGCAGTGAATCTGTCGAACACAATGGCATCCTTTATACAGCCGTCATTGCGCCGGACCTATCAGCAGATTTCAGGAGCCAGACCCGGCAGACACTCGAACAGTTGGACACAAATCTCGCCGAAGCCGGAACTGATAAGACCTGTCTCCTCTCCGTCACGATCTACATCACAGATATGGCAAAGAAACCCATCCTGAACGAAATTTGGGACGCCTGGATCGGTCCCGACAACTGGCCCCAGCGTGCCTGTATAGAAGCCAAGCTCGAAGGAAATACGCTTGTAGAGATAGTCGTGATCGCTGCAAAATAGCATTAAACTGAAGGGAATGGTCACAATGGATACACAGATTAGAGTCAGCACAAAAGCGCTCATTCTTCGAGACAACGCCATTCTGCTCGTAGAATACGATGACGAATCGGGCCTTCACTACAACATGCCGGGAGGCGGTGTAGAGCCGGATGAGACTTTGGAAGAGACACTTAAAAGAGAGGTACAAGAAGAGACCTGCGCCGAAGTCGAAATAGGTCGCCCACTCATCATTACGGAATACGAGCCAAAGAGAAACGCATTCTGGGGAGGAACGCGTCACTCACTCACAGTAATCTTCGAGTGTAAGCTTACAGGTGATACAGAACCCCAAATGCCACAAAAACCGGACCCCAATCAGACAGCGGTCAAATGGATTCCCCTTGTTGATCTCGACAAAGTGGAATTGCTCCCACACGTCACAGATCACATTCTAACCTACGCGAACAAACAGGGAAACCACTACCCAATCTATCTCTGCGAACCCATCAACCCCGACAAAGTGCAGAAATACCTTTGATGTGCTCAGAAAACTAAAGAACGGATTAGACTATGGCAAAATTTGAAGAATCCAGGTGGGGCGAAACAGAATATGCCCAAGAATATCAAGATCATTCGCAACACTTTTTACCGGAACGAAATACGCATTTCGAGATACTTGCTTCATTCTACCAGTATTTTGTTCAGAAAAAGCGAGTACTTGATCTTGGATGTGGCGACGGAATTATAAGCGAGAGACTATTCCTTATAGATCCTCATATCCAACTGGTAGCGGTCGATGGCTCTGAAGAAATGCTTTCAGCTGCCCAAAAGAGGCTTGCCGTATATGACGTGGAAAACTTCATCAAAATGCCTTTCGAAGACATAATCGAAGGTAAAGCAAACCTGGGCACTTTCGACTTCATTGTCTCTTGCTTCGCCATTCATCACCTGGAGAAATTACAAAGACGAGGGCTATTTGAAAAAATTCTGAATATGTTAGCGCCAAACTCGTACTTTCTGAATATCGATATTGTTTTACCCACAACTGAACCTCTCGAAAACTGGTATTACGACCTCTGGAGAGAATGGATTCAAAAGCATGAAGCGCGAGAAAATCTCTCTGAATCCTTTTCACATATTCCCGATGAAGCGCGTGTTCGTCCAGAGAACTTTTATGATACTCTCGAGAGCCAACTTGAGGATTTGCAGATCGTCGGCTTTAAAGAAGTCGCCTGCCATTACCGATATGGGCTTTTTGGAATATATAGCGGGAAAAAGCTATAAAAAATAAACGAGAATCCGTTTTCATTTTAATTCGGAGACATTGTCAAATATGGATCCATCCATCCTCAATTACTACGGAACCTATTATAATGAAATTGACCGATTCAATGACGGCAGCGGTCACCTGGAATACATACGCTCGAAACAGATTCTGACTCGGTACTTACCCCAAACTTCCGTCAACATCCTCGATGTCGGTGGTGGTCCAGGCGCGTACGCGTCCTGGCTCGCCGAGAAAGGACACAAAGTCCATCTGATTGATCCCGTCCCTCGACATCTCAAGGAGGCGGCAGAACGCGCCAGAAAGCACCCTCTAAAAAGCATCCAGAGAGGCGATGCGCGTAGCCTGAAATGGTCAGACGAAACCATGGACATCGTCTTGCTCATGGGGCCACTATATCACCTTACGAAGGCCGAAGATCGAAAAAAGGCACTTCGCGAAGCCAGAAGAGTTCTAAAACCTGGAGGACGCCTATTTGCAGCCGCAATCACGCGATTTGCATCTCTACTTGACGGCATAAGATCCGGGGCGATCCTCGATCCAGCCTTCCGAACAATTGTAGCGCGTGACTTAAAGGACGGTCAACATCGCAACCCCGACGAAAACAAAGACTACTTTACCACTGCCTACTTCCATCGCCCAGAGGAACTAACTGTCGAAATCACTGAATGCGGATTCGCCCAGTGCCAGACACTTGCCGTAGAAGGTGCCGCCTGGTTGCTCGGAGATATAAAAGAACAATTAGAAGACCTTGAACGCCGCGAAATACTTCTCGATGCAATACAGAAACTTGAGGCAGAGCCTTCTCTACTTGGCGTTTCTCCGCACATTATGGCAGTGGCTCAGAAACCTTGATTACTTTCCCTCGATACACCATCATTTTTCAAGAAGACCATCCCTAACATTCTTTAGAGATCAACAAAAATGCCTTTAGACAAAAAAAGCGGCGATATAGACCCGCGGCTTGCATTGGCTTTGTCCGAAATAGACGCCATTGTGCAAGCAACGTCCAATCTAACACTTGATGAAGACTACTTACCCGGGTTTCCAGGAGGAACGAATACAGCTCTTTTTGGCCATCTGAATGGCAAACCCATCGTTTTTAAATATTTCCATAACAAAGACAGGAAGGACCATGAGGAAAAAGTATTGAAACTCTTCCAGAAAACTGGCTATGTCCCTCAACTTTATCCGATCAGAAACGACTCTGTCCTCATAATCGAACGATTGCCTGGACTGCCGTTCTTCATGGTAGAAGAGAATGTAAGTTTGGAGGAATGGAAAGGACTCTTCAATCAACTGGGACAGGCAATCGCGAGAATTGTCAAAATTGCTCCTGGATCTGATTTGGCAACTTCTGGAAGACAAGACCTGCCGCGCGAGCCTGGTTTTGACTACAAATTTTACCGTACTGCAAATTTAGAAACCTTCTTTGACACAGTTATAGAAATATCCGCTGGCGTCTTAGAAACGTGCGATTTACCACATCAGTCCCTCTTAGAGAAGTCTCTCAACGATCTACGGACAAATAGAGATGCGATTCTGGCATATCCCAGTTTTATTTTTTTAGACGATTTTCACTATAGCAACATCATCGCCCAGGGTCCCACTCTGCAAGGATTCATAGATCTGGAGATGTCGCGTTACAGCAACGAAGTCCTGGTCCTCGGATCTGTTATGGCGTCAGTTATACCCAGCCAATTAGAACGCTGGTCCTGGATTAAAACGGGATATGAAACTGTTCGCGGAAACAGACTTGATCCCGAAACAATCTACCTATCAGAAATTGTTGCACCATTCAACCGTTGGATTCGGTTTATGTGGTATTGGGGCTGTGACGAGATACCTACCTGGGTCCAGGAAAAGAATCTCCGAATGTCAGTCATTCAAGACATTAAGGATGTCGTAAATATCATTGAGTCGTTGAAAGCTATATCCTGATATGCTACTGGATCGCAATCCGACATGGCACGGCTTGATAGGTGGGAAAATGCCCCCTTTCCCGGCAGCAATTGTGCAGAATGTCCTCGCTCGTTTTGAGATTGAGAACCCAGCCAGATTAAAAGCATGGCCTTTCGGCCCATTTGACATTATAGCTGCCTTTGAATATCGCAACACCCCCTATCTCTTAAAGGGTCGCCACATCGAACAAAGAGGTGTCAAGTCACTGTTTCAAACGCAGGACATACAAAAGCAACTCCTTCGACTGGGCTTCCCCGTATCAGACTTTATAGCCAATTCTTCCGGCGAAACACTGGCACAAGGTCCCGACTGGCAAAACGAAGAAAACATCTTTTATGAAATTCAGACCATTCTCCCCGGCGTGCCATTTTCTCCTGATACGCACACAGCTCTCTTAGCGGGGAAATTGCTCGGACAACTCCACCTTATCGGACAGGAAGTTCATTCGGATCTCCTGAGCAAGTTTTACTACATTGATACGTTCGTAGATAGATTTCCCAATCAGTTACAGATATCCCTTCAAGATGATAGAGATTTACAACGCGGAGAAAGCCAGGAGATCAAAGACTCTATATCGCGATTATCGGATGCTTCGACACGTTTCTCACTTACGCATCGCCTGACACACGGCGACTTCACGCCCGATAATCTCTTGATGAACCAAAACCAGCTTTTCTTGATCGATAATGATGAACTTGGATTTGGCGTTGCGGCGGTCGATATCGCGTGGGGGCTAACCTATTTGTTTGGACTGAACATCGGATTGGGACAGATCTTTCTGAATGAGTACATAAAGCACGTTCCCGAATTTGCCGAAAACGATCTTCTGGCTGTTAAAGACTACCTCCTGGCCTTAAACATACAAGCGTACAATGTGTCAGAATTGTTAGATATCCTGCATACATTGCTCTCTATTTAAAGGTTACATGACATGAGAACGAACTCGGCTGACCAATGCAGACTGAAGACATATCATGCCTAACTTAGACCGCATTGAAATCAATCCCAAGGTGATGATGGGAAAACCCGTGATGAAAGGGACGCGCATTCCAGTCGATCTGATTTTGAGAAAATTGGGGGAAGGAGCATCAGAAGACGATTTGCTCGACGCTTATCCTCGGCTCACATTAGAAGATATACGCGCTGCATTGCATTATGCAGCGATAGTCGCCTGATTTTACCTCATGTAAGGGACTTCTTGCACAAAAGAACGGATTAGACTATGGCAAAATTTGAAGAATCCAGGTGGGGCGAAACAGAATATGCCCAAGAATATCAAGATCATTCGCAACACTTTTTACCGGAACGAAATACGCATTTCGAGATACTTGCTTCATTCTACCAGTATTTTGTTCAGAAAAAGCGAGTACTTGATCTTGGATGTGGCGACGGAATTATAAGCGAGAGACTATTCCTTATAGATCCTCATATCCAACTGGTAGCGGTCGATGGCTCTGAAGAAATGCTTTCAGCTGCCCAAAAGAGGCTTGCCGTATATGACGTGGAAAACTTCATCAAAATGCCTTTCGAAGACATAATCGAATGCCATTATCGATATGGGCTTTTTGGAATATATAGCGGAAGAAAGCTCTGACGGCAAAAGACAAGACTGAACACCTGATGAAAGGATAAACAAATATGTGGACGCCAGTTGAGACTCAATTTTACGCCAAACAGAATCCCGTTGGCATAATATGCATCGGCGACTTTGAAGAAGCGCATACAATCCGAATATTTGCCGAACGTCTAAATCTGGCAGTTAGATTCTATAGAATCGGAACACCGGGTGATTTTCTGAAGGTCATCAGTCGTGAACCTGAATTGCCTCCCTGTATCATTATCTGCGGTCATGGGGATGAAAATGGGATTGTCTTTGGCGATTACATAGAGGGCATTGATACATCAATGCTAAAGGACGAGAGCATGCCGCCAGAGAGTATTGAAAAACATGCAAATCTGACTGATCGAATTGTTGTGAATACGTGTTGTGTAGGCGGGACAGACGCAATGGCAAGCGCATTTTTGAAGAGTAAGCCGAGATGCTACATCGGATCTCTGGATTACCAAAATGCCGCGTCAACGACCATCTTCGTGACATTATTTCTGGATCAGTTATTGAAAAAAAATAAGCCAGTACTGGAAGCGTGGAATCGGGCAGCCTCTTATGATGGTGAAACACGTCACTTTGCTTTTTATGATTCCAACGGACGTCAAAAAATCGAATAAGTTTCATTGCAAACTGCGAAAATGTTATACCCTACCGAGCAATCATGGACACAATACCCCGCATAATCAGGATAGAGGCCGATGATCCCTACTCTGCCGGCGTCCGTCTTGGCGAGAGTCTCGGCCGTAGTTTTGGGGCCTACCTTGAAAATTACCTTGCTACCCGAATTCTGGCAGCGAAGAACTACGCTAAACCTTCGGAAACGCATGCTGTAACGTGGATCAGTTCTCTACCCGAACATATATATGACAGGTTTCGGGGTCTCTCTGAAGGGAGTGGGATACCGTTCGGGCGCATAGCATATTGGGGTTATCAGGAAATGGCACTCAGTCAGGGCTGTAGCAGTATCATCTGTCGGTCCAAAGGCAAAGTCTGGATTGGTCACAACAACGATACTTTCGTACCCGAACTATGGGGATACATCACAGTCATGGAGATCAAGGATCGCATCCCAACCATGTGCTTTGGGCTTGCGGGAGATATCTGGGCGACCGCTGGCATCAACAAGGCGAAGCTATGGCTACACGTTGACCACTTGAAGGCGACTGATAAGCCAGACAGTAGAAAAGCCGTCCTGCCGACGTATGGCTTCATTGTTGAAGCTCTGGAGACGTGCGAAACCATTGATGATGTGCGGGGGCTTTTGAACGAAATTGACAGAACAGAAGGTATGATCCTAATAGCTGCGGATGGCAAAACAGATGAAGCAGCCATCTTCGAATGCTCATGTTCCAAATGGAGACTGGAGAGAGTCAAAACGGATTGGGCTGTGAGAACAAACCACGCCATGATAGGACGAGAAAGCAGAAAGAAAGGAAAGCAACCACTCGACACATGGAGCAGATACAATCGCCTGGCGCAACTTCTCGAAAACAGCTACAACAGCGGCGGGACCCCAACACCAGCAGATTTGAAGACATATCTCGCTGACGACGGAGTTGAGCGAAGAGACAATGAGTTCGCAACTGCGTATTCAGTCGTCGTGTGCCCCGCTGCCAGCAAGACTGAATTCACCTTGGGCGGGCAACCAGCAGCCAGTTGTGGGAACTGGTCTCATATTGAGTGGCCCTGGCACTAAGAACTTGTCAATGATTTACCAACTTCAACCTACTCCCAATATCGCGGGCAGGTCAGTCAATGAACTGATTTCGTAATCTGCCTTGATCCCCTCCTCTTAGTGTTCATTTTCGGACACCACTGTATCAAAATCGGACACTTCTTAAGACGTCCATTTCGGGCAATTTTTCATAACCTATTGTAATATCAATATTTGACTTTTCTGGCACAGTTTTTGCTTAATATTTACATATAGGAACTGGTCTCATATTGCGTGGCACTAAAGGCTTTCCTATGATTTGTCAATGGAGGTCTCTCCATGTGGAAAAATTATCTCACCATAATCATACGAAACATCCGCAATCACAAACTTTATTCACTGATTAACGTAGTAGGATTAGCGGTGGGTCTGACGAGCTGTGGCCTGATCCTCCTGTGGATACAGCATGAGATAAAATACGATCAACACCATCTCAACGGAGACCGCATTTACAGAGTATTGAGACAGGTCAAAAACAAAACGACCGGGAATTCCTACTTCAGCAATGGCACCCTGGGTCCTTTAGGCCCTGCTCTCAAAGCCGACTTCCCCGAAATCGAGGCGATGACCCGAATCTTTACCGGTTCTTCCTGGGTTCAGTACAAAGATAAGGGATTCCGTGAGAGATTCTGGGTTGCCGATGGTAGTTTTTTGGATGTATTCACATTTCCTTTGCTAAAGGGCGATCGTCAGGCACTTCTGAAGCACCCTTCTTCTGTGGTTGTTACAGAAACAGTTGCACGAAAGTATTTTGGCAATGAAAATCCTATCGGCAAAGTGATTACTGTAGAAGATCGTTACACGGGAGGAGATTATGAGATTGTAGGCATCTTGAAAGATTTGCCGAGTCAATCAACACTCCGATTTGCCTTTTTGACGTTTACAGTTTCTTCTTCACCATTTATGCAACATGTTTGGGAAGTATGGCGCAAATCTTCCTATCGTCCTATCAAAACTTATTTATTGCTTTCTGAAGGTACTTCCCCCGCTGATTTAGAGCGTAAATTACCTGATTTTACCACCCGCTACTTTGATCTCGAAACGCGTGCGAACACAACGTATCACCTGCAACCTTTTCGTCGGATCTATCTCTACTCATATTCAGACTACGGTATAGCAGGTGGTGGAGACATTACTTATGTCTATTTATTTGCTGCGATCGGAGCTCTGATTCTCCTGATCGCTTGTGCGAACTTTATGAATTTGGCAACCGCGCGTTCAGCCAAAAGAGCGAGAGAAGTGGGCATTCGCAAGACCGTCGGCGCACACAAACTTCAATTAATCAACCAATTTTTCAGTGAATCGCTATTCATATCACTCCTATCTTTGCTATTTTCAATTTCACTGATTGAGCTTGTCCTGCCAGCATTTGAACAATTTGTGGGCATAGACTTGCGTTTTGGCGTCTCTGAACTTCTCATAATGATCGCTCTTACCGTACTGATGGGCTTCATCGCTGGAAGCTATCCCGCTTTCTTTTTGTCAAGTTTTCAACCCATACAGGTATTAGGTGGCAAGGACTCAAACGCCTTAAAAGGTGTTCGCATGCGAGAAATCCTGATCATCTTTCAATTCTGTGTGTCTATCGCCCTCATAATTTGCACTGGCGTGGTCTATCAGCAACTGAATTATATCAAAAACAAAAAACTGGGCTTCAACAAAGACATGGTGGTCATGATGCCGCTATTTGCAAGAGACCGATCTCTTACAAGTAAGTATGAATTGATCAAGCAGGAATTTCTCAAACATCCCAATATTCACCGTGCAACTGCATCTCAAACCACATTCGGGTATGGCGGAGGACGTGAACTTGTCATTCCAGAAGGAATTGAGTACGAAGAGGTCAGAATGAGACGCATGGCAGTAGATGAAGACTTTTTGGACACATTCGAAATCAATGTGATAGCTGGAAGAAATCTGAATAAGGATATTGCAAGTGACTCGACCAACGCGTTTATTCTCAACGAGACGGCTGTTAAACAACTCGGATGGAAAAATCCTGTTGGAAAGCAATTTACCTGGCCTCTTACTGATCGTCGCGGAACAGTAATTGGGGTCGTGCGCGATTTTCATCTGCGGTCTCTGCACGGAGAGATAGAACCAATTTTCATTTTTAAATGGCAGGAAAAATGGAACTGGCTATCGGTCAAAATTGGACCGGAGAACGTCTCATCAACGATAGATTTCATGGCGTCAAAGTGGAAGCAATTCATTCCAAACCGGCCTTTTGAAAGCTGGTTTTTAAACGAATATCTCGAAGAATTTTATCTAAAGGAAATCGAGATTTTCAGTGCCCTTGAAATCTTCACGCTTCTCGCTTTGTTTGTCGCTTGTATGGGATTGTTTGGCCTTGCAAATTTCAGTGTTGAACAAAGAATCAAAGAAATTGGAATCCGCAAAGTACTGGGTGCAAATCTCGCAGATATTTTTACATTGCTTTCAAAAGAGTTCCTGAAGTTAATCGCGATCGCTTATGTATTGGCACTTCCCCTCGCTTATTATGCCGGGGAGCAATGGCTGCAAAATTTTGCATACCGAATAAATCAGAGCGTGGTCGTTTTTATTATCGGAGCAGTCTCGGGCATCATTGTCACCCTATTAATCGTGGGCTATCAAGCTGGCAAAGTCTGGTCTGAAGACCCCGTTAAAATGCTCCGTCAGGAGTAACCGACGACCCATCTGATGCAGGTTTAATCGCTATATAAAGAAAGGTTACACAATGATCGGTAAATATCTTGTCATTGCTTTAAGGCGAACATTCAGAGATAAAACCTTCTCTTTGATCAATCTAATCGGGCTTTCTATTAGCATGGCAAGCGTAATACTCATTATGGTATTTATGTATAATGAGTTGACCTTCGACACCTTTCATAAAAACTCTGATCGCATATTCAGAGTATTGAGAGAAACTGAATCTTTAGCAGGAGCACCCCAGATTTCACCAGGGACTTCCGGTATGTTGGGACAGAGTTTGGTGGCAGATATTCCTGAAATTGAGAAAGTTACTCGTTTTTTTGAAATGAGCCAAAACTGGGCAACCAACGAAGAGAAGGGATTTTTTGTAGCAGTTTGTGCTGTTGATCAAGAATTTTTGCAGACATTTTCTTTTCCTCTCAAAATTGGCGATCCAAAAACCGTTTTGAAAGACAAATTCTCTGTCGTTATAACAGAAGAAACTGCACAAAAATTTTTCCCCAATGAAAATCCCATTGGTAAAACAATCTCTGTCGATGGCAGGTATTTTGGCGGAGATTATTTTGTCTCCGGCGTTTTAAAAGATATACCTCGAAACTCCTCTCTGCATTTTGACATATTGACATCTACTGTTCACAATGAAATACCATTGACCGCCTGGGAGAGATGGCAACCAAATACATCCTGGCGACCAATCCAGACATTTGTCCTGTTGTCCGATGCAGCGTCTCCAAAAAACATAGATACCAAACTTCAGGACCTTTTAAATCGCTATATGGGACCTGATGTAAGTGAACGCAATCGATATATTCTCCAGCCTTTGGAAAGAATGTATTTGTACTCTCACCTTGAATATGGAATTAGAGGTGGTGGGGACATTACATACGTCTATATTTTTTCGGCAATCGCAATATTTATCGTACTTATTGCCAGCTTTAACTTTGTAAATCTATCTATAGCGCGATCTTCTGCCAGACTAAAAGAAATTGGCGTGAGGAAAACCGTTGGTGCCCATAAGAGTAGTCTCATCTTTCAGTTTATAGCCGAAGCTGTTTTTACGGCATTTTGTTCTTCACTTCTCGCCTTTAGTATTGTAGAAATCTCTCTTCCCTATCTGGATAGCTACATAAATCAAGAAGGCAAATTGGAATTCAGCGGACACCTTTTATTTGGTATAACATTTCTTACAGCCCTCGTTATAGGCACTCTATCTGGACTTTATCCCGCACTTTTCCTGGCATCTTTTCACCCCGTCCAAATACTAAGACGTGAACTCCAGTTTAATAACTCTGGAAAATGGCTGAGAAATGGCTCTTTAATTTTTCAATTTGCGGCTTCTGTCGTGCTAATCATCAGCACAATTGTTGTTTATAAACAAATGGCATTTATTCAAAACAAGGCGTTGGGATTTGATAAAGAGCATATTGTCGTATTACCTCTTTTTACAACTGACCGCTCTCTAAATGAGCGATATCGCGTTATTAAGCAGGAATTTTTGAAACACCCCAATGTGATCTCTGCATCTGCGTCCAATTCTACTATCGCCTGGTTTGGTGGCGCATTTCATACAGTCTATCCCGAAGGTTTTCAGGGTAGCGAATGGCAGATGAGAATATTGGGCGTTGACGAAGACTTTATAGATCTGTATGGGATAACACTGTCAAAAGGTCGGAACTTTTCCGTGGAGATTCCGGGTGACGCAACCGATGCTTATATCCTAAATGAAACAGCAGTTGAGCAACTTGGGTGGCAAAATCCGATAGGAAAACAGTTCGAATGGGCATATTGGAAGCGCAAGGGCGTTGTGATTGGTATCGTTGAGGATTTTCATAACCG
This sequence comes from Gemmatimonadota bacterium, assembly GCA_026705765.1. Taxonomy (NCBI): domain Bacteria; kingdom Pseudomonadati; phylum Gemmatimonadota; species Gemmatimonadota bacterium. The sequence goes on along the minus strand of JAPPAB010000043.1, from coordinate 8,260 downwards.
ATCTCTCAAAGAACCCATCAGGCCAATTGCACTATGTATGTGGCAGCCCAAGTATAATCTTCTTTCTCTAAAAATTAGAGGTGAAAATATCAAAGATACAATGGCTTTTTTGGAGGATCAATGGAGGCGATTTATTCCTGACAAACCATTCAAAGCCGCCTTTTTAGATGAACACCTGAACCAGCTATATCAAAATGACATTAATTTCGGGCGTATATTTGGCGTATTTGCATTGCTCGCCATTTTTATAGCCTGTTTGGGCATGTTGGGCATGGTATCTTATGCTTTGGAAAGAAGAACTAAAGAGCTTGGAATCCGGAAAATTCTGGGTGCTTCGGCCTGGCACATTATTGTCCTGATTTTCTCCGAGTTCTTCGGCATCCTTGTTGTTGCTAATTTATTTGCGTGGCTAATTGCATTTCTTTTAATGGATAATTGGTTGCTTTCATTTGCTTACAAGATCGAACTGTCACCTCATACTTTTGCCCTGGGAACGCTATTTGCAATTGCAATTACTTTTGCAACTGTAGCCTGGCATTTGATACAGGCCGCCTCAAAAAATCCCATTGACGAAATAAGGTATGAATAGACCGAGAATCAGGGAAAACGACATAATGGAGTCGGTTTGACTGTACTTTTTCAAACGCGGAGGGCGCATTGATGTTCAAAAACTATCTCGTCATCGCGATTCGCAATTTGCTCAAATACAAAATGTACTCAGCGATCAACATTGTTGGACTGGGTATTGGCATTGGGTGTGTCATATTGATCGGTCTGTTTGTACAAAACGAATTGGCTGTTAACACCCAACATCCCCATACAGATCGCTTATATCGGGTCATTGGTGAGTATCGGTCAGAAAATGGTCAGAAAACATACGACTGGCGCATTTCGGGTGCAGTTGGTCCCACTCTGTCACGCGATTTCCCCGAAGTTGAAATCTCCACACGCACAATGCTTCGCCAAGCCTGGGTGCAGCATGAGGACAAAGTCTTGAATCGGGTATTTTGTCTCGCGGATCCGAATTGCCTGGATATGTTTAACTTTCCAATGATACAGGGTGACAAGTCCGCTCTTTTACAGCATAATTCTGTTTTTATCACCGAATCTATGGCACGCGATTATTTTGGCGATCAAGACCCCATAGGCAAAGTGTTTACGATCGAAAGTGGCTTTATTGGGGGCGATTATACTGTCGCAGGTGTACTTAAAAATTTGCCCAGGCGATCCTCGATTCGTTTTGATATGCTTTCAGCCTCTGTCAGGCCTGCTTTTCTGTCTCGATACTGGAATGCCTATTTGCCAACAGCACATTGGAGAGGCTCAATCACGGTCCACGTACGGGTAAAAGAAAACACGTCAGTTGAAAAATTGGCTTTAAAAATGCCCGCGATGGTGGAACAGTATATGGGACCAGAAATGGTAGCACACACGACGTATCACTTCCAGCCCATGGATGAAGTGCATTTATACTCACGACGCGATTACGGGCTTCGAGACGTATCCGACCTTGAAGGGCCAGTGACGTATGGCAATATCGCACATGTCTATGCTGCGTCTGCTACAGCCATTCTTATTTTTTTAATTGCGGGCATCAACTTCATCAATTTGACCACAGCACGATCAGCTAACCGGGCGCGTGAGGTGGGATTGCGAAAAGTGGTCGGCGCGCATCGGGGACAACTCGCTTTGCAATTTTTGGCCGAGTCGATGATTTTCTCTGCATTGAGTTTGATTGTGGGGGTAGTTGTTGTTTCTGATTTCTTACCACATTTCAACGACTATACGGGCAATTCTTTGACATTGGATATCACGAGCAATATGGTGCTTGCTCTGGTTGGATTATCTCTGATAACAGGACTTATTACGGGGATTTACCCAGCATTTCTTTTATCGCGGTTTCGGCCTGTTGAAGTGCTCAAAGGCACACTCGCAGCAGGTGCCCGCGGTGGGTTACTGCGAAAAGTGCTGGTGATTTTTCAGTTTAGCACATCTATTGCACTGATTGTAATCACATTGGTTGTGTTTAATCAAATGTCGTATATCCAGAATAAAAACCTGGGATTTGACAAAGAGTACGTCATTGAGTCTCGTCTCTTGTGGGAATCTCGCAATTCTCGTTTGTATGAAGATCGCTTGTGGGAACGGTACAATGTTGTCAAAGATGCGTTTTTGCAGCATCCCAATATTACGGCTGCAACGATTTCGCGCTCTTCACACGGACGCACTGCGCCACAAGCGACCTTTAGTGCTTATGAACCGGGCAAAGAAGAATTGCGTATGGGCAGGAATGAAGTAGATGAAGATTTTCTGAGTTTCTTCAATATTGAGCTTGTTGCGGGTCGAGACTTTTCAGAAGACGCAGCGAAAAGGTATGACTCGGAATCATTTGTGCCCCGAGATCAGTTAGACCAATTGAAAGTTCACGGTCAGGCAGAATACATTCTCAATGAAACCGCTGTTAAAATGCTGGGCTGGACAGACCCCATTGGCAAACCATTTGGTGTAAAGGGGCGAAGACCGGGGCGTGTTATAGGCGTAGTTAAAGACTTTCACGCGCGCACATTGCACGAGCCACTGGGCCCCATGGTTTTATATGCGAACAACGCGGTGCCCAAGACAATTTATCTGAAGGTAAGCCCTCATAATTTCGATGAAACCGTTGCACACATGGAAAAAGTATGGAAACATTTTTTGCCGATTCGCCCTTTTGCTTACACGTTTATGGATGACAATCTGAATCAGCGATATACACAGGAGCGACAGTTGAGCCAAACGATGAGCGTTTTTGCTGCTCTGGCTATTTTTGTTGCGTGTCTGGGCCTATTGGGGCTGGTCTCATTTTTGACCGAACAGCGCAAAAAGGAAGTGGGTATTCGCAAGGTGTTGGGTGCATCTGCAGGTCTTGTTGTAGGGCTGTTCTTGAAAGAGTTTATTCGCCTGGTATTGGTATCCTGTTTATTGGCATGGCCGATTGCCTATTGGGCAACCAATGAATGGTTACAGAATTTTGCCTATCGCATTGAGATTTCGGCACTGCCGTTTTTAGTAGGTGGTGTGTGTATGGTTGTCCTGACAACAATAACAGTAGCGTATAAGGTGATCAAAACAGCCCAGGCAAATCCAATAGAGGCCTTGCGGCATGAATGATTATAAAACAGTCTGGTATAACCGTGAGGGCATCCTAATCACCCGCTCCTGAAGACCGCACATACAACGCCTCGAAGCGATCCTTCGCCTCCCATCCCAACAACCGCTTCGCCTTATCGGGCCGATACTTATCGTGCGGCAACCGCGCACAAATGAAAAAATTCTCATAAGGCGACGGCATCTCGGGCGCTCGCAGCCCGCACAAAAACGCCGCGCCAGTATCCTCCCACGACGTCGAATAGGGATGTGCGCCGCGCCCATATTCTTCGGGCAACACCTCTCCTGGTCGAAACTGCGTATAAACATAAGCAAGCACCTCCAGACCCTCGCGCTCGGCAAAAACGCGCGTCACATGCCCGCCCAGATACTTGGTCAGCGCGTAGAGATCATCGCCCGGATGCAGCGGAATATCGGCATCCAATTGAAAATCGTGCCAATAATCGGCATTGTGATCCAGCGAAGTGTGAAAAGGTCCCGTGTGAATCAGCCGCTTAATCCCACATGCCACACAGGCTTTAGCCACATTGTAAGCACCCACCATATTCACCTGAAAAGCCAGCACCGGATGCGGCCGAATCACAGACACATTGATCGCCGCATCCATACCCTCGCACGCGGCCAGCACCTGCTCGTAATCCGTAATATCCACAACCCGATTCTCGTGCGGCGGACCCAACACCTCTGGAATCGGCGCCCGGGGACTCTGCGGCGGAGATTTCGCTATCTCTGTCATAGGGCGAAGATCTGTCACCCGCAAAGTATAATGGTCTTTAAGCGCAGAAATCGCCGAAGCACCCACCGGACCACCCGCCCCAAACAACACTACATTGCCCTCATTTACAGTCGCCATAACATTTCCCCTCAAGCAAAACGACCACTCGACGCCACATGCGCCAGCGACCAGTGGTGCCCCTCGCGCTCGGCTATAAGCGCATCGCGCACCGCCGCCACCGCATCCTCCACCATCGTCTCCACACCCGGCGCACCAAGACGCAAACAACGCACTTCGATCTGACCCGTACGCGCAATCTCGCGCACCACCAACTCAGCCATAAACGGTGCCAGCGACTCAGCCTCAGCGCGCGGAATCGCATTCCACCGCGGATCAACGATATATTCCTCCGGATAATCCCGCACCAAATCCAGACAACTCAACAGCACCACCTTCTCAACACCGGCGGCACAGGCGGCCGTCAGCGCCACATAAGTACCCCGCGCCGCAGCATCGAGCAGAACCTGTTCGCTATCCCCTATCGGATCGCTGGCCGCCGCGTACACAACAGCCTCTACACCTCCCATCACCGGATCTAACGACGCCCGCTCAAGCAAATCAACCTGTCGGTACCCGGCAAAATCACGGGCATCTTCCGAACCGATCGCCACCACCTCAAAACCCGCGCCCAACCCGGTCGCCAGCAACGCACCCCAGGGGCGATCTGCGCCAATCACTACCACATTCATAATATCTCCTCCTTGATTGTCCCGCAATATACGCGATACGCTCCGCGGAACGCAACCTTCAAAAAGCGCGAACATCTATTTGTCTTGCACCTGCATGTCAAAGGCTATATTTTGCCATCAATTGAACTGCATCACCCACCATCTATTCTTTCAAGGAGAACCCGGACATGGACCGCGAATCTATGACCAATGAAGAGAATTACTTCTTTGACACCGAAGGCTATATCATCGTCCCCGGTGCCCTCACCTCGAAAGAAGTCGATACCCTCAATAACACCCTCGACGACGCCGGACCCACCGATAATCTCTTGACACTATCCGCTCCGCTGCGGGACCCCTTCCGCGACCTTCTGGTCCATCCCGTACTGGTCTGTTACCTCAACCAGATCTGTGGCCACGGCTTTCGCCTGGACAGAGCACCTCGCCTGATCGGAGAAGCCGCTGGCGACGATCCCAACGCCCCGCTACAGGGCAACAACGAACCCAGAGACACGGCCCGGGCCTACTACTTTCAGAACAACTACCGCGTCTGCCACGGCGCGCGCGTCATCTGGGCACTCTGCGATGTCAACGCGGACGACGGCGGCATGGTCCTGGTTCCAGCCAGCCACAAAAGCAATGTAGAAGCACCCGAAGACCTCCTCACAGGTGCAGACGACATGGACCTGGTCGAACAACCCGTACTCAAAGCTGGCGACCTGCTCATCATTGGCGGCACCACCCTTCAGGGCCTTCGCCCCTGGAAAGGGCACAATCCACAGCGCCTCATCGCCTGCGAATATGCCAACCGCGCTGTCCTGCAATCCAACGGGCCAGGAGCAAAAATAGAACCCAGACCGGAATGGATGGCCAATCTGCCGCCCGAACATGTGGCCGTCCTCTCCAACCCCGGATACAAAGACACCACCGACCCGCCGCCAACCCTCAATACCGATGGCAAAAAGACCTGGCTGGAAAAATCGCCGGACATTATACACCCCTCGTTTTACAAACCCGACCCCGACGCTGGCATTGACCACAAAGAACTCTACTTCTGGGATCTCACCGGCTACCTCATCGTGCGCAATGTCATGGACGAAGAATGGCTGGCACGGGCCAACGAAGCCATCGACAAATTCTCCGATCGCATTGTCGTGGGCGAAGAACTCGCCCGGGGATCCAAAAGCCTCCGGGGCACTGGACGCCCCACGCTCAGCGGCCTTCTCCACCTGCCTGAACCCTATTGCGAACCCTTCCGCAAAATGCTCATCCACCCGGCCGTCATCGGTCGCCTCAACTGGATGATGGGCAGCGGATACCGGTGCAACGGGGCCACCGCCTTCTGTTCGGTCAAAGGCTCTACCGGGCACTCCCTCCACGGCGGCAATGAACCCCTCATACCCTCCCGAAGCTATGTCTTCCAGAACGGCCGCAGCCATGCCGAATTTGTCCGCGCTGTCTGGCAATTGCACGACACAACCCCTGGCGGTGGTGGATTCGTCTGCGTCCCGGGAAGCCATAAAGCCTATTATCGCATGCCCGAAGGCATCCGCACCAGCGACGACGACATGGGCACCATCCGCCAACCGGTCCCAAAAGCCGGCGACATCCTCTTCTTTATGGACACTGTCCTCACCCACGGAGCCTGGGCCTGGAAATCCGACATCAGCCGCCGGTCCATCTTCTTCAGTTACTATTCCCGCCACCACTCCTACCGCGGCGGCGTCATCGAACCCGAAGACCGCTGGGGAGAAGATATAGTCGAAGGCATGACCGAAGCCCAATTTGCCGTCATGCGCGGTTCCACCCGCGATGCCCGGAGCAGAAACACGCCGCGCCTCGTTGTAGAAAACGGCCAGCTAAGTGTCTCCTACGACGCCAGGGGAGACCGTTATGAATACCCGGTGCGAAAACCGGGTGATAAGAGAAAATAAAACACGCGACACACCAGCAGAGGTGCTGACGAATCATGACAAAAACGACGATACAAGTAAAGAAAGCAGTTGAAATCTACTTCAATGACCTGCAACGGATTCGCACGTTAGGTGGGGGAACTGGAGAGCGGTCATTCTACGGGCCGCTTGCCAACCTGCTGAACGCCATAGGGGACACGCTCAAGCCGAAGGTGTCTTGCGTGATCGAGTTAGCTGATCAAGGCGCGGGTCATCCCGATCTTGGTCTTTATGCGGCACGCCAGATGCAAAAGGGCCGACCACGCGAAGGGCAGATACCAGAATGCGGTGTGATTGAAGTGAAACCCGCGGGCGATGACACATGGATGGTCGCAGCGGGTGATCAAGTGAGTCGTTATTGGGAACGCTATCGCCTCGTGCTGGTGACCAACACCCATGACTTTATATTGGTTGGCGATGATTTTGCAGTAACAGCAGGGTGGGGACATTTCGGGTCGAGCGGTGCTGTGATGCCGGGTAAGGGTCGAGCTATTGAACGCGACTGCACGCGAGACGAGCGCATTGCGCTGGGTGATGCCATACCCACGCTTGGCGAATCCACATTCGATATCTACCTGAATGACCGCGCCTACTGGCGCAACATCCCCGCCGCGATTTGGGACTACAAGCTCGGCGGATATCAGGTGCTCAAGAAATGGCTATCGTATCGGGAACATAAAGTTCTTGAACGGGCACTATCACCGGAGGAAGTCCAGTACTTTGCGGATACAGCGAGAAGGATAGGAGCGATATTGTTGATGAAAGCGCGAGTGCAAAACACAGGAAATTATGGAGCTTGAAGACCATGTCCAAAAAATCTTCAATGGGGCGCAATTCTTTCGCTATCAAAGATATATGTGCCTTCTGAGTAACTGATGTTACGCAGTGTCCTGCATCTCGTCGAGCTTATAGAAATCACGTCACGCATCGAACACGCGCTGAAATGCCTCGAGATTTGGCACCTGTATCGCCGCACGGTGCAACTGCTTCAGACGTTGCAAATCGTCAATCGCGGCAATGCGAGGAGATAGGGGGTGTGTTTCGGGCATATCAAATCGAATCTCCAATATTTCGAGAATATCTTCAATGGCGCGTTGCCTGCCCCCTTGCTCAATACCTAATTGCTTGATGTATTGTGCAGACGATGATTCGCGCATAATGGCATCCATAAGACCCTCCTGTAATAGAATACGATTGATCAGTAGCGGATCATACTCTAACCCACTCAATATCATCAACCGACCCAAAAAGTCAACCTTTATTGACTCATCCACCGGCAACCCATTCGTCTCGTCAACACAGTGGCGAAACCACGCATCCGAGTCCATCCTATCAGGACGTTTCATCAAGGTGGTAAACGGAAACAACCCCGAAGGTCCGCCATCTATAATATCCTGTCCCTCTATCTCACTCAGCCGAATCACGCTGTATTCTATTACAACGGGACGGCCAGATATTTCCTGAATAAAGTGCCCCGGATCGCGCCGACCTGCACTGCGCCGTAAGTAGATCACACTGGAATAAATCGGCAGGTTGTGTTGCTCTATCGCACGTATCATATAGCCCGCCATGCGCAGCGGCATAGAGGGATCGTCCGTCGTCTGAAACTCGTGATGTATCAACGCCTCCTGCCCTGCGATAAGGACGCGGATGAGGCTGTCGGTGTGTCGTGTTTCAACGGTGTTTTGCTCTGTGTCGAGGATGTCGAGGACTTCTAC
>JAPPAB010000042.1 GCA_026705765.1 Gemmatimonadota bacterium | reverse complement strand
TGAATACGCTTTTTCAACGCTTTTTTTACTATCTCATAATTTTAAAACAGCTTCTTAGCAGTTTCTGGGAATTATGTTTGCCAAAAAAACCAGCTTTCATGAATGCAACCACCAGGTATCCGCTACCTGTTTTGGAAATAAAGAGATCTGCGATTTCTGTATTCTCGATATGTTCTGAAACAACAGAACGTATCTTGTCGGTAACTATTGGGTCATTCAGAGCTCCACCAGAAAGTTCTATAAACGAATCTTTGATCAGTTTGATCGGTTGATACATCACTAACAGACAGAGTAGTAAGACGGTAAGCGCATCACCAATTTGGGTAAGAAAACCAAATGTTCCGTCTGGAGACGCAAAACCAAACAATATCAGTGCGCCACCTGCACCGGCGGAAAGAAGGCCGTCAATGGTGGATTGTACCGTGTAGGCTCCCAAGATGGTGCTGTTTCCTTTGAGTCTGCGATTTGAATATGCAAAGAGCACTGCTAACCCAAAGCACAAAACCACCATAACAATGGTGTACACAAGGATAACCGAGGTATCGATTATCGGAAATTGTTCCCCTTGAAAATACTTAGTTATTTTGGTCACGTTTCCTGCTACCGCAGCAAGAATCACACCGACAGTAAGCAGTCCGATAAAAAATGAATATGTGGGCTCGTACACAAACTTTCCGAATGGGTACGTTTTACTAGTCCTTTTCTTTATTGAAGAAATCCTGAGACCCAGAAGAGTGGCCAGTACTCCAATGAAAGAAAAGTTGCCATCAAGCAACAGTGCCTCGGCTCCAGAGAGGTAATATGCTAACCATCCGGCTGCGGCCATCATCATGCCGACGACTACCCCGGTGATTATTGCGTTTCGTTCAATTCGATTGTTCATTATTGCCCTTTATTTTTTCTTCTTATTTTAAATCATGCAAAAATATCGGCCATTGCATTTGGTTCGTGCCACTGGCGTTGTTCTGCGATCCACTTGTGCGGCTTAAACGCCCTGGCGACATCTTCGATAGCAGTTTCGAGAATATTGATATTGTTGAGATCCGTCACACCAATACCGAGTTGATTGGCATAATAGAGAAGCCCCTGCTTCGCCGGTTCAAAACCCATAACACTGGTCATAACCGCATCCACAGCGAAAACATCTACACTCGCCGCAGCAACACCCAGATCAACCGAATCCGTCCCCCCGGGACCATTGCCCTGCAAACCCACAGTACCATCGATCACACCGATATCCGGTGCCAGATATTTGGCGAGCCGAATGAGATTGACATTGAGCCGTTTGGACTCATTGGGACGCAAGCGTTCTGGATGCGAGGGAAACCCGTGCATCTTAACGCGATCTACTTTGCGAATCGTTCCCATAATCATATTCTTGAGCGCGAGCGTAACAACTGTAACATCGTGCGTTTTGGCAACCGCCATTGAAATCGTACAGGGACACTCCAGCACGGTCTTGGGCATATACACCTGGTATTCAGTGCGGTCATCGAGAAAAATCGGCACAGTCTCCCAACGGGTCTCAGAATTGAGATCAACAAGTCGGATAGGAACATCGTATTCTTCTATCAAAGCGTGATACTCGAAATTATCAAAAGCCTCTCCCGGAATATCTTCATTACCCCCCTCGGCAATGAGAATCTCATCCGGTGGATTGGGCGTAGTGAGCAAAAAATCAATAGCCCCTCGCATCGCATCGGGATGAGAAGACGCCAGTTGATTTTTAGACGAAAGAAAATTGGGCTTAAGCATCACCTGCTCAGCCAGTTTGGGAATCACATCATCGCGGATGAGATCGAGAGCACCAAACACATTCTGGCGGCGATTTTCGCGGCGGGCAAGACCGACATTAATTCTGGACATAAAAAACTCCTTTTATTGATTGCTGAATCTATCTCTCCCATGGAAACGCAAAAGTGGGCGAATTGACATAGCGTTCTGTTTTAAGTGTAAGACGCGCGCCGCAACCGGGACCAAGGCGAATCGGCATCCACGATGCATCGAGATCAGATGTATTGCCATCGACCTCCGCAGCAGTAATCTGGTGTTCGGCATAAGCACCGCCCTGTACAATGAGATCGCGGTATTCCGTCTGATTGACATTCACAAGTGACAACACAACACGATCCGCAGTCAGCTTTTCCACAAGAGCAGCCACATCCGACGGCAACCCGGGACGGCGATTCTCGGGATCAAAATAACGCACGCGACAATGCAAAGGCTCGCCGTGGCGCGGCGCCAAACCACCCAATTGGAGCTGGATAAGCGCATTCACAGTCGTTGCGGGATTATACGGCAATGGATCGTCGGACAAGCGGGTATCCGTCGAAGACGTATCATTGCGCACATTCTCCATCTTCCCGCGAATCGCGCTCAACGCATTTCGCAAGGTACGCGTGGGATGATCGGGATTATTCCCGCGAAGATAGTCAATCCATAGATCTGCGGAAATATATTGAAGATCGGCATCATCCATCGTCCAATAATACACATCGAGCGCACCCTGGTTAAAAGGCTGGGGGCTATAGCTATACCAGCCATCGTCGCCGTGCATATGCGGATATTGTATTTCCCCCTCGACATCCTTGCTATTGCCATTCACCGCATTGATCATCGTACGCCAGACACGGGGATATTTCTGATCACCCGTCAGAAGCAGGGCATTGCCAAAACCCGCAATGCCGCGGGCTATAGAATTGCGGTTGGCAAGCGCGCCTGTTTGCGGCACAACCACCGTAAATCCCCAGCCATAACAACCGCCATACCACTTGCCATCACACGCGCCACCAATCGCACCATCAAGACCGATATTGGACGGAAGAATACCGTTATTCTCAGCCGCACGACCAGCCCACGCATCCACGTATTCCAGCAACCATGAGCGGTATTTCTCCTCACCAGCCAGCGCGAACGCATTGAGACCCAGCGTAGTAGCTGCCAGATTCAGGGGATGATCGCCAATCACATCGGTATAATCTTCAAAATGCATAAGCATCTCTTCAAAATTGCGCTCACCGTGGCGCGGCGCGGGAAAGCGCCCCTCAACCTCAAAGGGATCCCCTGCCCAATCCAGACCCGTGGCTTTTCGCAACAAAGGTCCCCGACTGCCATTGAAAAGGCTACGGATTACTTTGTACTCGGGATCGTAATTCTTCGCCTGGGGATCTTCATCCATATAAAAACCAGCGTAGCGACGCATGCGATGACCAAAAGTGACCTCATGCGGATCGGACAGCCCTTGCAAATTGAAAATGGTAAGCGATTCCCCGTGATGGAACCAATCGAAACACGCGGGAAATTCCTTGTAATACATCCCATCACGCCCGATAGGCACAACCTCGGTCTTAGCCTCGGAATACTGTTCGATGTGCCCTTCCCACGCCTGCTTGTAAAGATCGAGAATATGCGTTGGCCCGCCCAGCGTATGCACCATCGAATACCCGGTAAGATTTTCTATCGCATCATCTGGCCCATCATTTCCCCCCCACCGTGGAATGCACTTGAGATATCCCCGGACGTCGAAATACCGATGATAAAAAACCTCGCACGCCGTAGCCTGCGCGCGCATCAATTCGCGTTGCAAAAGTGCCCACTCAGGAGGGGCAGCAGGTGACGTAATATGTAAAACAGACATAAAACACTCCTCTTTTTATTTTCAGCCCCAGTCCCCAGCCTCTAACCTTTCTCCCACGCGAGCGAATAATCGCGTTCCTCAGGCCTGGGATGTCCCCCTGGACCATAACTCTCGTTAGATTGCGATTCCTCGGTCAAAGGAATAAATGTAGGGGTTATACCACCGTCTGTCACGTCAAAACGATAGAAGCCCAACGTGGGATCGCCATCGTCCCATCGGTCAGCCGCCTGGGGCATCGCTATACCCGCGCAGCGGTAAAAAGAAATACCCTCAACAACCTGGGGTGGACGGCGGCAGTGAATATGTCCACTCAGAACAATGGACACACCGGATTTCTTAAAAGCCTCAAAAATGCGCTGTCTGTGTGGTGGATCAATCGAAAAATACCAGTCCCTATACTCATCCGCTTTTGTAATATCCCACTTGGGTTCGTCGAGCGTATCCATAAAAAGGGTATAATGCATCGTCACAACGTGATGCGCCGCGCGGGGAAGGGACGGCAACTCACACTCCAGCCAGTGCCACATACGCGCCTCATGGGGCAATCCCGAACCAGCCACAGCCGCATAAAATCCGCTAAATCGCACATTCTTGTGAACAAAGCTCCAGGGAAAATCGCCGAAAAAGGGTACAAACCGATCCAGCTGCTCGGCAGTGACATTCAGGCGGATATCTTCGCGCCCGGTAGCACCATTTTTATCCGTATGCTTGTTGCACGTATCCATATTGCCGGGAATCGCATAATGCGGGTAAGGTAAGGCATCGAGTTCGCGTTTGGCAACTTCATACTCAAAATCGTGGAGCGCTCCATCCCGCGTGAGATCGCCACCTACGAGCATCAGATCAACATCGGTAATACCTTGAATTTGTCGGTAAGCAGTCTGCCAATTGTCCATATTTTGCTTCTTGAAGCGATAGGACCGGGGAGAACCGGGTTGCATATCGCAGATATGGAGAAAAGACCAGGGTTCCATGGTGTCTCCTTTTGCGTCAGGGTTATTGTTCGAGTTCAATTTCCTTGAAAAACCTCAATGTATCTGCCGGTGTATTGGGCGCAACGCCTTCCGGCAGGACGAGAGTGACAGCCCCATCAGAAGTATCGGCAATACCGCTCCGCAAATTCACAGTATGCGCGGCAACTTCCGTGGGCGTAATAAAGTCCCGCGATGGCTTACCTACACTTTTCATAAACGCAGCCCAAATCGGTGCGGCACCACTGCCACCAGTAATCTGTCGTCTGCTCCTCTTCTCAATCAGCCGACGACCGCCCTCACGGTTGTCAAAACCAATCCACACACTCGCGACCAGATCGGGCGTAAACCCCGTAAACCAGGCATCTGTATTGTCATTTGTCGTACCAGTCTTGCCCGCAGCAGCACCCTGAAACCCAAACGCGCGAATCGCACGCCCCGTACCGCGATTGACTACATGCTGCATCAAATTGACCATAATCACCGCATGTTCGGGATCGATAACAAGCATGGGATCTGGCTGATGCTCATAGTGTATTTGACCTGTAGCATCCTCAATCCGCGAGATAAATGTCGGCATCACGCGAAAACCGTAACTCGCAATCGCGCCATAGGCAACAGCCATATCGAGCAACGTGACCTCCTGCGCCCCCAGGGCAATACTCGGATACGGTTTGAGCCCGCTCTGAATACCCAGGCGTTGCGCCAGATCGACAATGCGTTCTGGACCAATATCTATTGCAATTTGCACACTCGTCGCATTTGCCGACTTGACCAGTGCATTCGCCGCAGTGGTAAGCCCCAGATATTTATCTGCAAAATTCTTAGGCGACCAGTCCTCATCGTTCACGCGATAAGTACGCAGCGTATCATTAAAAAGAGAAACTGGTGAAAAAACACCACTCTCAAAAGCCGCCAGATATACAAAAGGCTTAAAACCCGAACCCGGTTGACGCCGCGCCTGCGTGGCCCGGTTGTAATAACTGAGAAAAATATCGCGCCCACCCACCATCGCTTTGACATATCCAGTCCGCGGATCTAAACAGATCAACGCGCCCTGTACATAATCGGCGCGCTGATCAGATGATGCACTGCCATAATCTGAAAACCCCAGACGCGCATCCAGATCTGCCAACCCCCTGGCCACGGCACGCTCGGCAGCCTGTTGCATAGACAAATCGAGCGTCGTGTAAATATTCAAACCACCAAAACTCAGCGCCGACGCCCCCCACAGGCGTGTAACCTCGGCTTTAATCGTCTCCACAAAATACGGAGTCCGATTCTGGGGCATACGTCCAGAAACGAGTTGCAATTCCGAAGCCAGTGCATCCTGGACATCCTCTGAACTAATAAAACCCAACACCTGCATGCGGTTTAAGACAAGCCTGGCACGCGCCAGAACGCGAGATTGGTCTTTGCGAAACGGATTGAGCACACTCGGCGCATTGGGAAGCCCGGCAAGTATTACAGATTCGAGAAGCGTAAGATCCGCGGCGCGCTTGCCAAAATAGGTCTGCGCTGCATCGGCAATACCATAAGCATTGGCACCGTAAAAACTGCCATTGATATAAATCTCGAACAATCGGTCTTTATAGCCCGCACCGTAGTGGCGTTCAAAAAGGGCTTCGAGTTGCGTAGCCAGAAGAATTTCTTTTAGCTTTCGCACATAAAATTTCTCTCGCGTAAGAAAGATATTCTTCACAATCTGCTGTGTAATCGTGCTACCGCCCCGCACCCTGCCCCAGTGTCGGATATTACCCAAAAAAGCACCGACCATACCCTTAACACTATACCCGCGATGATGATAAAAATCCGCATCTTCAATAGATAGTACAGCCTGAACAAAATGCGGATGCACCTCGTCGAGACCAACGCGACCAACGCGCTGATTAACCGTATAGAGCAACTCCCCAGACGCGGCGTAAATATTGATCCCGGACTCCGCCAATAAGCTATCGGGATCATCGGGCAATCTGGGCAATGTTATAATGAGCCAGCATGCCGCGCCCAGCACAATCAGCAAAACATCGGCAATGAGTAAAATGATGAGGAAAAGACCGCGATGTACGATTAATTTCATAGGATATGCCATTACTCCACAATTTCGGAAACAGCACCCGCCTCAATTTCAAAAACAACGGGCACCTGACTTCCCTCGCGGAAAAGTTCACCGCGAAAACGCCCAAGATCGCGATACAGGAAAATTTTTGCGATCTGCCCATTTTGATACGCGTCAATCAGAGCCTCTTTCTCGCGCCGTCTCAAATCGGGAATAACCGCGGCAGCGAGTTCGGAAAAAACAGCAGCCTTGAGCGAATCGGGATCGGTTACGCCCAGCGTGTCTGGCGCAACAGCCTCAATATCGCCGACCTGGGCGTAGAGATAATCGATCTGTCTGCGCACCTCCGCGTGGAAATACACATCCGGCAAATACAATGCCTTGACAATCGCAAGCCCCTGGCGGTAAACGCGCAAACTGGCAATCACATCGCCGAGCGGTCTGGTATTGAGATCAACGCCGGGCAGTGGTATCTTGTAGATCGCGACATAGCCTGGAACACCAGATTCGGGCACACGCGAACCCTCAAAACGACTGTATGTAACAGCATCGGGCAAACCCGCTCGTGGCACAGGCAAAGGATCCGAGGCATCAATAGCTTGTCGGGTTCTCACCTGTGCTTGAATATCTTGCCAGAGCGCACCCGACTGAGGGCGCAGTGCATTGATCGAAAGCAAAAACGCCCCAAGGCGTCGCGCAAACCAATTGGTCTGATATTCGCTCCAGGCAACGCCTGCACCGAGCAAAGCGATGAGAACCAGCGTCACCGCCAACGGCCGCAAATACTGTACTCGCCCCAAAGCCGCGCACGCAGATCTGATCCAGCGCTGAAAACCCGCACAAAAATGAAAAAATGCCGCCTTGATATTTTCGGGAAATCGAATCATGTGAAAACTAAAATGGCACTCGAAAGTCAGCAAGTCAAAGAAAATGTAGCATAGTACAATGTCTTGCTTCAAACCAAAGATGTATTACATTACGTCATACGTGGTTTTAGGAAGGAGAAACTTACTGCTAACAATACCAATTAAGGGTTGAAATCACATCAGTCAGCGGGCGACCACAAGGGTCGCCCCTACTAACAAACAGGAGCCATACCATGATAAAAATAGCAAAGGTCGAAACATGTTTCAAGAGTCCGGGACCGCAGCCAAATGGATTGCAAGCCGCGCCGGATGGCCTGTGGATTATCGACCAGGTAGATCTGAAAATATACAAAGTAGATTGGGAAACGGGCGACGTATTATTTGAAGCGCAAACGGACACAGAGCATTCGAGCGGGATAACAATCGGTGGCGGATATGTGTGGATCGCATCCACATTTGAATTGCAAATAGCAAAACTCGATATAAAAACCGGCAAAACCATTGCAAAATACGATTCTCCCGGCGTTGGCGTCGCATCCTGGCGCGAGGGCATGCCAGGAGCCTCAGAAACCGGCGCACACGGATTGGAATGGCGCAACGGCAAAATTTACATTGCGTCGCCCCCCTCGCAATTTGTACATGTGGTAGATGCCGAAACCTGGACAGAAGAACACGCATTCCGAACACCTGGCCTGCGCAACCACGGCGTGGCCTGGCAAGACGACAAACTATGGGTGGCGGACACATCTGCAGGCACGGTAAACTTACTCGGCACAGCAGATGGCCGCGTGTACGACGTCATCCGCGTAGAAGCACCCGACGAAGTACACGGCATGACCATGCACGACGGCGTCCTGTGGTACTGCGACGCTCACAACTGCGATATCGGCCGGTTAATCGTATAACAAAGAGAGTTCAAAATGACCTCCAAAGACTGCGAAGTTGCGGATATTGAACACATCCTTCTGCACGTCCCATTTCACCCGCGGTGTGCAAAAGTAAAACAAACTCGAGTACCATTTTGGTCACTTGTGGATGTGTGCAAAATAACCACCTCTGCGGGCGTAACCGGATATGGCGAAACCCTGACGCGATATACGTGGGGACAATCCAATGAAAAGCAATTTGCCCGCGTGCGCGGAAAAAACATATTCGATCATTTGTGGGACGACAGCCTGGGCGCGGGCTTGCAAATGGCACTCTTCGACGCAGCGGGCAAAACACTCGGCGTGCCGTGCCACAAACTGATGGGCGTACAATATCGAGACGCGTGCCCCGTATCCTGGTGGTCGCAGGACCGCACCCCCGAAGAATGGGCTATGGAAGCACAGGCAGCAATAGACCAGGGATTCACCACAATGAAAGTAAAGACACGCCCCTGGTTTTACCCCGAAGAACAATTCGAAGCCATAAAAAAATCCGTACCGAATTATTTCAAAATCGATGCGGACTTCAATGGCCTATTGCTCGGTGTAGATCATGCAGCACCCTTGATCCGACGGTTAGAAGACACATATAGCCAACTGGCAATAGTCGAAACGCCAATCCCGCAAAACGACGTAGCGGGCAACGCCTTATTGCGACAAAAAATCGCCAGTCCAATCGCCATGCACTTTGGCAATCCACCCTTTATGACAGCAGTGCGCGAAGGCGTATGCGACGGATTTGTCATAGGGGGTGGCGCGAGTCGCGTAATGAAACAGGGCACCCTCGCCGCCGAAGCCAACATGCCATTCTGGCTACAACTGGTGGGATCGGGATTGACCACCATGTGGGGCGTACATCTGGGCGCAGTATTATCTCACGCGCGCTGGCCCGCGATCCCCTGTGTGAACATCTGGACGCATCCACTCGTCAAAGACTTCAAAGTAGAAGGCGGGCATATTCGCGTACCCAATACACCCGGACTGGGCATTGAACTGGAATGGGACGTCATTGAACGCTATCGCGTCGATCCAGATTTCAAACTCGAAGAAAAGCGACAGATTCACACAATATGCTGGCCCGACGGACGACGAACGCATTATCCAGACGGAAGCTATCGCGAGGACTTTTTGGCGGGCAGACTAACGGGCTTTCTACCCGGCATTCGCCTGGAATTAAAACTGGATGACGGAACGGAAGAATACGACCGAGAATATCGGGAATTATTTGGATAAAGCGAGTAAAAGGAGATTACCATGTCATTTAAACTCGGATATTGTGCATTGCGATGGAGAAATCCAGACCTGGAGCCTGCCCTTGAAGCCCTCAAAAAGTCGGGATGGGATGGCTGGGAATGTCGGTTGCCGCTGGACTGGTTGGGACCAGCGAGTCGAATTCGACAAATATGCGACAATGTGGGATTGCCCATGGCGGTGTACACAGCGCAGGGATCGCCCGAAATATCTGGTTGGGAACACCAGGAACGCAACAAACGGCGAATCGATTTTGCCGCCGAAATGGAAGTGGATTGTTTCATGTACATGAGCGGTCCCAAACCCAAAGACCGGGACATCACCGAAGACGATATCAAACAGGCGGCTGAAGCAGCGGACAATTGGGCTGATTACGCGGCGCAATACAATTTGGAATTGAGTTATCACATCCACACCAATCTGCTGGTAGATTCCAAAGAAGACTGGACGCTGTACATGCAACACCTCGAAAAAGCAAAACTGTGTATCGACGTATCACACGCACAACTCTGGGACTATGACGCCGCGCAATCATTGCGCGACTTTCAACACCAGCTCAATTACGTACATTTACAGGACTGGGCAGATGAAAACATCACGCGGGATGCAGAGGGACGATTTACGCCCCAATGGGTCTCTGTAGGCGTCGGCGAAGCCCTGGACTTTCCCGACCTGGCAAACGTACTTGAAGACACGGGATATAACCGGTGGGTAACAGCCTGTCCCGGCGCGCCGATTTACGAAGGCGAAGACGCGATAGATGAAGCGACCCGAAGTGCCAAAATGTATCAGTATTGTCGCAATGCGGGATATTAACCATGCCGCGCAATACACCAGACAACCCCTTTTATCACCCCATCATCGATTGCGATATTCACAACGAACTGCCCAATTTAGATCCACTGATTCCATACCTGGAAGAACACTGGGTTGCGTACATCAACGAATCGGCATTTGTGGGACCCAATGCAAGTGATTATCCCGCCCGAGCGCCCACATCTGCGCGAAAAGGCACAAAACCGAAAAACGGTCCCCCGGGATCCAATTTTGAATTGCTAAAAAAACAGACACTGGACGCATGGGATGTCGAAATCGGGATCTTAACCTGCGCTTACCGCGTACAAAGCGTACACAACGAAGACCTATCTGCATCGCTTGCAACCGCGGTCAACCAGTGGCAAATCGACGCGTGGTTAAACCGGGATGACCGATTGCGCGCCTCCCTCGTAGTGCCCAGTCAAAACCCGGTACTCGCCGCGCGCGAAATCGAGCGATTCGGCGACCACCCGGGCTTTGTTCAGGTCATCGTGCCGGTTAGATCATATCAACCTTATGGCAAGAGCTTGTACGACCCATTATTTGAAGCAGCCGTAAAACGCGACCTCGCGATCGGGATACACTACGGTGGAGCATCCAGTCTGCCGCCCACACCCGTTGGTTGGCCTTTGACCTACGCCGAAGAAATGGCCGACATGGCGCAAATATTTCAGTCTCAGGTCATGAGTCTGGTTGTGGAAGGCGCGTTTGATCGGTTCCCCGAATTGCGCGTAGCACTCATCGAAGGCGGCTGGACCTGGATGCCCGCATTAATGTGGCGCATAGACAAGGAATGGAAGGGCTTGCGGCGCGATATCCCCTGGGTCAAACGCCCACCGTCGGAATACATCCGCGAACACATTCGGATGACGCTGCAACCCATGGACGCCCCACCCGAAGCCGAATACCTGTTGCAAATTATGGAACACCTGGAATCGGATGACATGCTGATGTTTTCCACAGACTATCCACATTGGCATTTTGACGAGCCAATAGACGCAATCCCCAAAGGCTTATCGGACGCATTACTGGGAAAAATTCTGTACGAAAATGCAAAGACATTCTACAGATTTTAAGACCCCACCAGCATCCACCACAAGGAGCCTCCCCATGAAAGTCCTCGTACTTTTGATCCTCACCTGCCTGATCGCAGCACCGGCATGGACCAGCGAAGTAGATTCCCTCTATCACGCAGCCCTCTCCCGCATGAACGAGATCGAACCCAAAGAAAGCGTGGAAGAATTCAAGCAAGTACTAAAAAAAGACGGCAAACACGCCCCGGCACTTGCACAACTGACTCGCCTCTACATTCGCCTGGACACACCCGAGTTTCGACGCCGCGCAGTAGAAGCCAGTGAAAAGGCCATTAGGAATGAACCGGAAAATCTGCAATATCAGCTCTTGCACGGTGAGGCATTGTGGAACAGGGGGTTTCAGCGCGAAGCAAAGGCGCACTATGAAAAAGTCATAGAAAAATTTCCCAATGCGGCCGTGGCAGCTTATGACGCCGGTCGTCATATATTCGGCGAATACATGATCACGAGAGATCGGATCATTCAGCGGCGAGGTGCAATTCGGACCTTTGCCAAGAACGAATACGACCAGGCCGTGATGCTATTGGAAAAAAGCCTGGAGGTTGATGCGGACTATCAGGACTCCTATTATCTGTTGGGACTGGCGCATCTGGAACACAGAAGAATCCCCGCCATGCAACGGGTGATGCGGCGAATGATGCGAAGATTTCCCGGTGACATCAACGCACAATTGTTCATGGCCTACTCGCATCAGCTTCAGGGAGAGCTTTTAGAAGCGAACAAATTGTATGAAACAGCCATTGCAGCCATGGATCCCGAACAGCGCAAAATGATGGAATCTGTAGATCTCATCGCATCAAAAGAAGACAGTGCGCGCATCGCAAAAGCCATGCAGGTCGGCGACGATGGCGAATGGAAGGACTCTGCGGCACTGACGCAATTCTGGAACAAGAACGATCCGCTATTTTTGACCAATCACAATGAGCGGCGCATGGAGCACTACGGCCGTGTGGCCTATGCCAATTTGCGCTTTAGCGTACCCGCGCGGAATATTGAAGGGTGGAAAACCATCCGCGGCCATACCTATATCAAATACGGAAAATATAATCGTCGTGTAACAGGCGTATATCCCCTGTTTAAGGAGGCGTGGTACTACGACGGATACCACTTCGTCTTTCAAAGTGTGAATGGCGTTGACGGTTGGGGATTTGCAGGCGAAGTGGGCCCCAGCAGCACGGTCGATGTGACACGAGCAGCCAGCAGAGGCTCGTTCGGAAGCAGCCCGAGGAGGTCGAGAAGCTCGAGGCCGAGAAGTTCGATACCGAGGAGCCAAAGAATTCTCGACGAGTATTACGACATACAAAATCGAGCGGCATTTAAGAAAGTGGAAGCGCGATTTGTCGATCCATTCCACAGTCGGAAATACACCCTGCCGCACCAGATCACCGCCTTCCGCTCGGGCAAAAATATGCGCCTGGAAATCGCTTATGCCATTCCCACGAACAAACTAAAAGCAAACGACGACCAGATGATCGTCATGGACGACGGGCTATTTATGTTCGATTACCGGTGGCGAGATATTTATCGCAATGTGCGACCTCTTGGACAAAAAAGACCATCGGGGAGAAATGCACAGCAATATCTATTAAGCCAACGTCCCCTGGAACTTCCCCAGGGCATGTATAATATCGTGGTCGAAGTGGGAGACAGGATCAGCGGCTCCATCGGCACATTCCGCACAGAACGCCTTTTGACAGTATCTGAATCAAGTCTGGACATGAGTGACCTGTTACTCGCCCAAAAAATTGAACTGGTCAATCCCTTTCCCGAAAAGCGAACCGATCTGCGCATTGCCCCCAATCCACTCCGAGCGTATCGCACCGGACAATTGGCATCGGTATATCTGGAAATTTACAACCTGAAAAAAGACGAATTCGGACGCACCCAATATCAGATAGTCTATAGCATCAGCGTACCCGAAAAAGGAGAAGTAGATCCTGCGATGTTCGGTGCCATAGACCTCACAGAGTTGGACGGATTGCTAATTGTATCGCCGCCTGGGCAATCGGCCAAAGGACAAGAAAGTTCGGACAATGCAAAGAGCGGCAATGCACAAACGCGCACAAGGCGAGCGAATTTGAGAGTCCGATACGTACTGGCCGAACGCAATCAGATGGCCGAATCCCTCGAAGAACTGCGCCGAGCCGGACAGCAGAGCAGCACATCGATCAGTTCCGTATATGCCGGCGACAAATCCGACGACTTTACCTTCCTGGAAATCGACCTATCTACAATGCCGCGTGGCATTTACAAACTCGAAGTCGCAATAACGGATTTGAAGGAGAAAAAACAAGTAAAGCGCAACGCCGTGTTCCGAGTTCGCGAGTGAACCACCACTCACCAGCATCCACCACAAGGAGCCTCCCCGTGAAAGTCCTCGTACTTTTGATCCTCACCTGCCTGATCGCAGCACCGGCCTGGTCCAGCGAAGTAGATTCCCTCTATCACGCGGCCCTCTCCCGCATGAATGAGATCGAACCCAAAGAAAGCGTGGAAGAATTCAAGCAAGTGCTCAAGAAAAATGGCAAACACGCCCCGGCACTTGCACAACTGACTCGCCTCTACATTCGCCTGGACACACCCGAGTTTCGACGCCGCGCAGTAGAAGCCAGTGAAAAGGCCATTAGGAATGAACCGGAAAATCTGCAATATCAGCTCTTGCACGGTGAGGCATTGTGGAACAGGGGGTTTCAGCGCGAAGCAAAGGCGCACTATGAAAAAGTCATAGAAAAATTTCCCAATGCGGCCGTGGCAGCTTATGACGCCGGTCGTCATATATTCGGCGAATACATGATCACGAGAGATCGGATCATTCAGCGGCGAGGTGCAATTCGGACCTTTGCCAAGAACGAATACGACCAGGCCGTGATGCTATTGGAAAAAAGCCTGGAGGTTGATGCGGACTATCAGGACTCCTATTATCTGTTGGGACTGGCGCATCTGGAACACAGAAGAATCCCCGCCATGCAACGGGTGATGCGGCGAATGATGCGAAGATTTCCCGGTGACATCAACGCACAATTGTTCATGGCCTACTCGCATCAGCTTCAGGGAGAGCTTTTAGAAGCGAACAAATTGTATGAAACAGCCATTGCAGCCATGGATCCCGAACAGCGCAAAATGATGGAATCTGTAGATCTCATCGCATCAAAAGAAGACAGTGCGCGCATCGCAAAAGCCATGCAGGTCGGCGACGATGGCGAGTGGAAGGACTCTGCGGCACTGACGCAATTCTGGAACAAGAACGACCCGCTATTTCTGACCGATCACAACGAGCGGAGGATGGAGCACTACGGCCGCGTGGCCTATGCCAATTTGCGCTTTAGCGTACCTGCGCGGAACATCGAAGGATGGAAGACCATTCGCGGTCAAACCTACATCAAATACGGAAAATATCAGCGACGCACAACGGGCGTATTCCCCATGTTCAAAGAAACCTGGTATTACGGCGGATACAGATTCACATTTCAAAGTGTGAACGGCGTTGACGGTTGGGGATTTGCAGGCGAAGTGGGACCCAGCAGCACGGTCGATGTCATAGTCGGGGACCCCAACGCCCTGAGAACGCGCAATGTGGATTCAAGACAAGTAGCTCAAACGCTCTTCAGAAAATCTACTAACCCGCAATGGGCGAGTGACAAAATGCGCGAAGAGTATTTTGAAATACAAAACCGCGCGGCATTTAAGAAAAAAGAAGCGCGATTTGTCGATCCATTCCAGAACAGAAAATACTCCATGCCGCACCAGATCACCGCCTTCCGCGCAGGCAAAAATATGCGCGTGGAAATCGCCTATGCCATTCCCACGGGCAAATTAAAAGTAAACGACGACCGGATGATCGTCATGGATGAGGGTTTATTCATGTTCGATTACCGGTGGCGAGACATCTACCGCAATATCCGACCAATTGCGCAAGAAAAACCCAAAGGGGGCAATGCCCCGCAGTACTTGTTGAGCCAACGCCCCATAGAACTTCCCCAGGGCACGTATAATATCGTGGTCGAAGTGGGAGACAGGAACAGCGGCTCCATCGGCACATTTCGCACAGAACGCCTTTTTTCTGTATCCGAATCGCGCCTGGATATGAGCGATCTGCTACTCGCCAAGAAAATTGAACTGGTCAAACCCTTTCCCGAAAAGCGCACAGACCTGCGGATTGCCCCCAATCCTCTCCGCGCGTATCGCAGTGGACAATCGGCATCTGTATATCTGGAAATCTACAACCTGAAAGAAGACGAATTCGGACGCACCCAATATGAAATCACCTACACCATCAGCGTGCCCGAACAAGAGGAAGTCAATCCCGCGATGTTTGGCGCCGTAGCCCTTAAAAAGGTCGGCGGATTGCTAATTGTGCCAACCGCTGAAGAATTGGCGCAACCGGAACCAGAAGATGATCGCTCCAGCAGTGATATACTCGCCGCAGGCGACGCGCTCGACGGTTTAGATAGAGAAACTGCCGAAGGTGAAATGCCAGATCAAGAAGACCTGTCAGGCGATGCCATGACCGGCGGTGAAGAAAATCTCAAAGCCAAAACTGTGGATTTTGAAGTGCAATACATGCCAGCCGAACGCAATCTGATGGCTGAATCCCTCGAAGACCTGCGCCGAGCCGGACAGCAAAGCCGCACATCGATCAGCTCGGTATATGCAGGCGACAAACCCGACGACTTCACCTTCCTGGAAATCGACCTGTCCAAAATGCCGCGCGGCGTCTATAAACTCGAAGTCGCGGTAACGGATCTGCACGAAAAGAAAAATGTCAAACGCAGAGCCATATTCCGCGTACGCAACTAAACGATCACATGAATAACAACACGCTGGCAATAGCGGAACAAAATTTGTCTGCTGTCTCATGTGACAATGTATTGCGCAATCTCGAGACATTCTCGTCGCAACGAGAAGAAGACAATATCGTTCTGGATCTATCGCAATTGGGATTTGTCGATCCCTATGGTATGGGAATGTTGTGTTTGATAGGCCGACACCTGAGTGCCAAATACTGGGATATTACATGCCGACTGCCCGAAAATTCAGACGTCGAGCGCTATTTGACCCGCATGAAAGTATTTGATGCCCTGAAGACTTATGTAACAGTGGCGCGCGTACCGCAAACGGGACGGTCGAGGACACACAACGAAAGTTTGCTGGAAATCACGACCATCGAGCAGAGAAGCGATATCGAGCAAGTTCTAAGCGTAATTGAATCGCGGGTCGGCGCCATCTTGAGCGAAGAACTGCACTATACCGTAAGGGAAATTACGGGATTTAAAAATGTCGTAGCCGAATTGTGTCACAATATCCTGGACCACAGCGGAGACAAAGGGTTTGTGGTTGCACAGCGCTATACCAATCACAGATTGAACAGAAAATTTGCGATCATCGGCGTATGCGACCTGGGCATTGGCATTCGCGAAAGCCTGTCAACGGGACACGATACAGCGCACTGGTCGCACGGACAGGCAATAAAAATGGCGATACAAAAAACCGTCTCGCGAGGCAACACGCGGGGACTGGGTCTATACATCGTGAAACAAATCTGCCAGGAAAACAGCGGGCGTTTACACATTCGTTCGGGAGATGAAAGGGTGTACATTCGAGAAGACGAAATGTGGGTGTACCCATCTGCACGATTCCCCGGCACACAGGTAAGCATCGCGCTATATGAGAAGCAGGCTGATCGCTGATCGCTACATAATCATCTTTTTCAGGGAGGAAATCATGAAACGCATTTTTTGTATAACACTACTGATCACTTTGATGCTGGTGCCAGTATATGCCCAGCAATCGCCATCGGAATGGGGTCCCGAAGATGAACGGGGTGCTGCAAACCGGTTGACACCTGCCAAAGTCCTGGAAGCGACCAAATTGATCAAAACCGGCAAAGTCTATCAATTGGGAAAAGTATATGAACACGGAATACCGCTATTTGGTTCCCGGCATTACAGTCTCACAATCGTAGGCAACCCAAGTGGTGGACCACTCGGAGAAAACAAACTCGTGTGGTACGATGAAATGTTCAGTGGTGAAATCGGCCAAATCGGTACACAATTCGATGGATTGGGGCATATTGGCACGCGGGTAGGAAACGAGGATGTGTATTACAACGGCTTCAAAAGCTCGAACTTCAGCAAACCCTATGGCCTGGAAAAATTGGGTGTAGAAAAGGCGGGGTCATTTTTCACGCGCGGCGTACTGATAGACATCGCGGGATACAAAGGTGTCGAGCGATTGGAAGTCGGATACGTAATCACAGTGGCCGATACCGAAGGCGCGCTCAAAAAACAGAATGTATCCGTGGGAGAAGGCGATGTAGTAATCTTCCGCACGGGACACGGCACCCTGTGGATGAAAGACAATGAAACATTCAATAAAGGCCAGCCGGGCATTGGAATGGCTGTGGGCCAGTGGCTCGTAAATAAAAAAATTGTAATGGTCGCAGGCGATACCTGGGGCCTGGAAGTCGTACCCGGCGAGGACGCCGCGCTGGCTTTTCCCGTACATCAACTGCTCATCGCCCAGCACGGGATATACATATTAGAAAACCTGGACCTGGAAGAACTGGCAAAAGATCAGGTATATGAATTTGCATTTGTATTTTCGCCACTGCGCCTGAAAGGCGGAACGGGTTCTCCGGGAAATCCAATAGCCGTAAAATAGCACTCCGATCCCCAGTCCTCCGTAAGATCGGTTGGACTGGGGTTTTTCGATAGGAGAAATCATGGCAGAAACAAAAAAATTGGAATTTCCGGAACTGGCGGCAGCATTGCGCTCGCGGAAAATCGGCGACTTCTTAAAATTCTTTGGACCAGGTGCAATCATCGCATCGGTAACCATCGGCAGTGGAGAAACCGTATGGGCATCGCGCAGCGGGGCGATCTTTGGCTATGCGATGTTCTGGGCATTCAGCCTGTTTTGCATCACAAAAGTCGTTCAGGTGTATTCCGCAGCGCGATATATGACACTAACCGGCGAGCATCCCATGGAGCGCTGGGCGCAATTACCCGGACCGAGGGGATTATTCCCAGCAGTTGTAGGTGTGGTAATGGTCGTGAGCTTTCCATTTTATCTGTCCAGCTTACCCATCATGCTCGGCACAATCTCGTCGTGGATATTATTTGACGACCCGGCGCGATATCCGCATTTAATCGCCCTGATATTTATCGCATTTTTGATAGCATTAACTCTGAAACAGAGTTATGGCTTGTTGGAAAAAGCGCAGACCTCACTCGTGGGATTGATGTTGCTGGTCATGTTAATCGCGACAATAGCGGCAAACCCCGATTGGATCGCCGCGCTAATGGGTGCAGTAGTACCCACATTCCCGGTATATCCAGAATGGGTATCGCGCAATCCGCTATTTGCAGACCGCACGCTAATCGTCGAAATGGTCGCGTACATGGGCGTAATCGGCGGTGGAGTACAGGACTATGTGGGATATGTGGGCATGCTGCGCGAAAAGGTGTGGGGAATGATTGGCAGACGCAGCAATGAGAAAGAAACAATCCTGGAAACTCAGGAAAATCTCGAACTGGGAAAAGCGTGGTTAAAAGCACCATTGGTCGATACACTCGTATCATTTGCCAGCGTATTATTATTTACAGCGGCCTTTTTGATACTGGGTGCCGCCCTATTGCATCCGCAAGAAATCGTACCATCCGGCATGGACCTCTACAATCACCAGGTCGTATTTTTAACCGCATTACACGAAAGCTCGGGCGTCAAGACATTTCTCGCGGGACTGTACAAACTCGGCGTATTCTTCGCAATTTTTGGCACCGTGTACGGCGCTTATGAATTATACGTCCGCACCGCGCATGAAAGCATACGCGCAATAACCCCCAAATGGCGCAACCTATCATTGAACGACGTGCGAAAATGGACACTGGGATACACCGCTATTGCGGGTGGCGCGCTGGTACTATACGCCTGGTGGACAGCCACCCAGGACCCGAATGGCGTAGGCTGGAACCCAATTTCAATTATGACAATCCCCCTGCACATCACCGGGGTACTTCTCGCTGGACCCTGGTGCTTTGCGATGATCTATATCGACCGCAAATACGTCCCACCCCCATTGCAAATGGGCTGGTTCCTCGTCGCACTCAATATAATCTCGGGCCTCGCCTTTACCTATTTTGGTGGCCTTGCCGTATATGAGGATATATTGGGATTAATAAAATAGTGAGATAACAATGTACACCACAAACAGCATAATCGACAAAAACGCCAAACCTTATGACGCAGACAAAACCCGGGACCTCGTCGTGCAATTTCAGCGGGATGGGTATTTGTTCTTAAAAGGCGTATTAAACGAAAAAGAAGTACTGGCATTGCGGGAAGTAATGGAGCGAAAATATCAGGACCCGAAAATGCACGAAGCCGAAGGAGACCATATTCGGGGCATCAGTATGATGCGAATGTATGAATATGACATCAACTTCCGGGACCTGATCGCGCGGGAGCCCTTCGTGAGCCTATCAGAAGCGATCCTGGGTGACGATTGCCATATGATGTCGCAAAATGCCCTGCGTTACGAACCCGGTCAGGGCGGAGGATGGCATCTGGATGACCGCATAATTTTCCCATTACCAGACAATATCCCCCGGCACAACAAAAAAATCCCGTTACCGTGTTTTGTGTTAAACGTCTTATTCCCCCTGAGCCGGGCCGACGCCATCGAATACGGCGTCACAGAAGTGGTCCCCGGCAGCCATTACGCGGGCAGGCGACCGGACAAAACAGAAGCCCCCGAGTTTGACGGCCAGGGTCCAGTATCCATGATTGCCGATCCGGGTGATCTATGCATGTTCCACAATCAAGTGTGGCACCGGGGATCGCAAAACAAATCCGATCAAGTCCGCTATGTAGGCTCCGTCGTGTACAGCCAGCGGATCATCGCACAGCGATTATATCCATTCATCGATTACCGCATGCCCGAATACGTCTGGGCAGGAACCAACGCGCGAATGCAGCGGTTATTGGGACGGCATGAGAAAGGTGCTTATGGATAATTCTGACCAGCAATTACAGGATTATTTATTCGACTTACAGGGTTATCTGCACCTGGAGAACGCGGTATCGAAAAACGATGTGCAAGAAATGAACCAATGGGTAGATGACCATTGGGAATATGTACATGGCAAAAGGCGTCGGGGTGCGGGTGATGATACGGGTGCGTGGATCGGCCATGTGGAAACGCATACCTACCGCGAAAAAGACGGATTGAACTTTCAGAACATCATCGAAGCCGGTGCGGTATTCGAGCGGTTAATCGATCATCCATCCTGGATTGACCTGGCCAAACGCTACATCAACGACGACGTAAACGGCATCTCGATCCACGAAAATTTTTTAACCGTACGCGGACCCGGCGGATTTATCTATATCCACAGTGGCGGTCATGCGCCCCGGTGCTATTTCACCTTTCGGCAACACAACACAGGCGCGTGGATGGTGGGTCAGATCAACGTGCTGATTGCATTGACAGATATAGAACCGGGAGATGGACCAACAGTCCTCGTACCCGGCAGCCATAAAAGCACAGAAATACATCCCAAATTGCTTGTCGATGACAAGGGCGTGGTGAGTTCTGGCACAGAACCCGCTGGAACTGCTGTAGGTATGAAAGAAATGTACATGAAAGCGGGCGACGCGTTATTTTTCACAGATTCGGTCGCACATGGATCAGCCGAACGTATGAACAAAGGGTATCGCCGCACCGTGGTCTATCGATATTCCCCGAGATTCATCCGCACGCGGTTTCACTACGTCCCATCGGACGGATTATTGGCGCGATTGACCCCCGAACAGAGAAAAATTATTCAACCAATACCACCGCGACTACCGCCGTAGGTCCATTTACACAAACCCTTCAATCCGATGAGAAAGGACCGCCATGGCCGCAAAAGAAAAATTGAGAATCGCCCTCGTGGGCTGCGGTGGCCGTGGGCTGGGGGTGCGACTCCCCGCAATCTTGTTGATGTCGGATGTATTCGAACTGGCGGCGATATGCGATGTAGATGGGGAAAAAGCGCGAAAAATAGGCGCTGAACACGGCGTACCCGCCTATTCTCGGTTACAGGACCTGGTCGCACATGAAAAATTGGACATCGCGGCAATAAGCACACCCGCCGACTCACACCACGCCATCGGTGCATATCTGGCTGAACACGGCGTAAACCTGATCGTAGAAACCCCCATTTCACCCACCCTGCAAACCGCAGACGTATTGATCAACGCGGTGGCACGCAACGGCGTAAAACTCGAAATAGCAGAGCAATACTGCCGGGACCCTCTTCACCTGATCAAACGACAAGCCATCGACGCCGGAGCCATTGGAGACGTACTTCGGGTTTTTGCCCTATTTCAAACCGGCGGCTATCACATCGTCAGCAGCGTGCGGATGATGGTAGGCGATGCGGCGCCCATTCGAGTAACGGGATTGGTGATGGATTCGCCAATTCCACGCGTGAATGTAAGCGAAATTCGGCAATTCACCACCGAACACTGGACAATGGACCTCGTCGAGTTTGAGAACGGCGCACTGGCGATAATGTCCTACTCCTCGATGTATCACGGTCGGGCGCTCGGGCGAAAAAGCCAGACATTATTCCAGGTGGACGGCACAACTGGAACCATTGTAGAAAATGAAATACATATAACCACACAAGCACAGCGATTGAGCGGAGGACGAGCCACCGCCTACCCCATCCACACAGAAACCCGTGAAAAAGATGGGGTACAAGTACTGGAACGAATGGTAATCGAAACCGATCCCCCACTGACGTGGGAAAATCCATGGCCCCAATACAAAACATCGCCGGGAAGACTGGCGATTGTAGAAGAAATGGACAGCATTGCCCAGGCAGTTCGGGAAAACCTGCCCACGCGCTATGACGCGCAAAGAGCGCGACGGGACATCGAAGTCCAGGTCGCAGTAGAAGAATCCGGACGCATAGGGCGAAAACCGGTCGATCTGCCATTAAAAAAACCGACAATACACGAAATAGAACACCTCGAAAAATTTAAACGGGAATATGGATGTGACCCATTTGATGTGGAAGCGTGTGTGGATGTGTTCTTTCCAAAGCGATGACCAATGGAGGCATCAGACATGGCAAAAGGACAGACGTATTCTTCGGAAGCAAAAGCATTAAAAGACAAAAAAACAGGCGCGGCGATCCGGCAAATGACGGACCATCCCGCAGTCAGTCACAACCTGTACTTTTCAAATCCATCCTGGATGCCGGATGGAAAAACCATTGTATTCACCTCATACCGCTCTGGACACCCCAACCTCTTCAAAATGGATGAGAACAGCGGAGAAATGACGCAATTGACCGACATGGAGGGATTCGGTGGATTTTCCGCCTGTCCTGCCAAAGACGGACACCGGGTATTTTACAACACAGGTGGACAGGTTCGCGCCGTGAATATCGAGACACTGGAAGAATCCATCCTGGCCGATTTTGGCGAAGGCCGCGTGGGTGGATGCAGCCTCTCGGCAGACGGAGAACGGCTGGTGACCCCCTTGCAACACAACGGGCATTCGGCAGTCGTAGCGGTGAACACAGACGGATCGGGACACCGGATCGTCCGCGAACCCCCTCGCGCTGTGGGCCATGTGCAGGTCTGCCCGACTGATTCAGACCTCATCCTGTATTCCAGCGATATCAATCAGCGAATGTGGGAAGTGCGAATTGATGGGAGCAACGAACGCCCGCTATTCAAACACGACAAAACCGTGTGGATTACCCACGAAACATTTCTGGGACACACCGACGAAGTCATCTTCGTACACTGGCCCTACGCGTTGCGGGGCATTCGGGTGGGCGAAGACAAAGATCGAAAAATCGCCGAATTCAACACCTGGCATCCATCGCCCAGCCCAGATGGATCGCGCATTGTATGCGACACCACATGTCCAGACATCGGGCTGCAACTGATCGATCCAGAAACAGGTGAACACAAAACCCTGTGTTATCCCCGTAGTTCCAATGGGGGAACGCAATGGGCCGAAACAGTGCCCGAGGACGACGACAAAGTCCAGGCCGATACCTATGGACCCCAGTGGTCTCATCCGCATCCATCGTTCAGCCCAGATGGAAAACGGGTCATCTACACATCGGATCAAACCGGTAGCAGCCAGATTTACGTCGTAGAAGTGCCCGATTAGACGGTATTTCTCTTGTTTTTTAATATAATTTAACACATGTTTTAGACTAATTAATGACTGATACTCTGTTTCGTCAACAGGCATTCCAACCTGACGGAGGTTTGAAATGGATCAGGAACTCATGAGCAACGAAGAAAATTACTGTTTTGATATAGCTGGCTATCTCCATGTGCCGGGCGTATTGAACCGCGGCGAAGTCGTGCAACTGAACCAGACCATTGACAAAACCGGTCAACTATCGGGCATGCTGGGATGGGAAGGCGAATTGAAAGAACCATTCCGGGAACTGCTCATCCATCCGCACCTCGTGTGGTATCTCAATCAAATTGTAGGAATCGGCTTCCGCCTGGACCGCGAGCCTGAAATCTTGTGCGATGAGACCAGCGATACCACAGCACCACTAACAGGCGGCAACGAACCGAGAATGCCGGGCATTGCGTATTACCACCAGAACGGTCGGCGCTATTGCGAAGGCGTGCGCGTAATCTGGGCACTGGAAGACGTAAACGAAGGAGATGGCGGCTTCGTACTGCTCCCCTGCTCGCACAAAAGCAATGTGGCATCGCCAGAAGACATAACCACGGGCGAAGACGACATGGGCCTGACATACCAGCCCGTGCTAAAGGCAGGAGATCTCCTGATAGTAGCACTATCCGCATTACAGGGAATGCGCCCGTGGCAGGGAGACGGACAGCAGCGACTGCTATCTTATGAATACGTGGGCAGAGGCGTGATCCGATCTGCCGGAACAGGCCCAATGACTGAGGAAGAGCCACATCCAGAATGGCACGACGCTTTAAGTGAGGAACAGCGCGCATCGCTTTACAAGCCCGGTTACAAATCCACGACACCTGCGCCGACCATTGTGACAGATGGAAAAACAGTAAAGATGGACGAATCGCGCGAGGTCTTTCATCCCTCAATTTACAAACTGGACCCGGACTCGGGAATTGATTACAAAGAATTTTATTTCTGGGACTTGAACGGATACCTGGTACTTCGCGGGGTAATGGACGAAGAATGGCTGGCAGCAGCCAACGAGACCATCGACAAATTTGAAGATCGCATTGTAGTCGGCGAAGAACTCGCACGGGGATCGAAAAGCCTGGCTGGCACGGGGCGACCGCTCCTCTCTGGATTGCTCGAATTGCCAGAACCGTATAGCGACCCATTCCGACGGATGATTGCCCATCCAGTAGTCGAACACCGCTTGAACTGGATGGGCACCAGCGGAGGGCGGTGCGGAGGCGCCACGGCATTTTGCTCGGTCCTGGGCGGCAGCGGACACTCGCTCCACAGCAACAACGAACCGCTCTATCCGCCGATGGGCTATGTGTTTCAAAACGGGCGCAGCTATGATCAGGCAGTAACCGTAGCCTGGCAACTTCGAGACGTAGAACCCGGTCTGGGTGGATTCGCCTGCGTACCGGGCAGCCACAAAGCGTTTTATCCCATGCCGCCGGGCATCCGCACCTGCGACGACGACATGGGGCTTGTGGTACAGCCAGTGATGAAGGCGGGCGATGTGCTCTTTTTTGGGGATGGAGCGACGACCCACGGTGCTCTCGCCTGGAAGAACCCCATCTCGAGACGGGGTATCCTGATCAAATACACATCCCGGAACTTCCACCGCAGCGGAGGCGACATGGTACACCCAGAAAGCCGGTGGGGCGGCCTGATAGCGGGCATGAGCGATGCACAACTCGCTGTAATGAGAGGTCCAGACCGCGATGTCGGCACCAACAATGTACCCCGTTTACAGGTGGAAAACGGACAGGTGGCAGTATCCTACGAGCGGGGAAGCGCGCTCTACAGCAAAGAAGCACCCACGGGACCGCTGGCAAAATAAACACAGGCGATTGAGCATGTCAAAAAAAGGCTGGCATATCGGGTGCATTGCACTCGTCCTGAATTTTGGAATATTCTGGACGAGTGCACCAATTTGGGCGGATCCTGCTGCTGTGGACTCTCTCTATCTCCTGGGTAATCAGGCACTCAAAGCAGGAGAAATAGACCGCGCGAAAATTTTGTTTGAGCAATCACTAAAAACAAATAAAAAACACGCCCCAACCCACTGTGGATTGGGACATGTGTATCTGACCCAGGATCAGCTTAGCAAAGCCAGAAAAGCCTTTCGAAACGCGGAAAAATACCGGCGAAAAATGCCCGAAGCCTACTTTGGCATGGGCCTCGTCTATGCCCGTGAGAAAGGCCAGTGGGTGCGTGCCATTGATTATTTTTGTCGTGCCCTGGCCGAAAAGCCCGACTATGTAGAAGCCCAATACCACATTGGCCTGACGCACCTGAATCTCATGAATCGCGATGCCATCAGAGCTTTCGAACAGGTGGTCGAGATGGACCCGGACCATCCAGATGCGTATTATCGCCTGGGCTTTATGTATGAATACGACCTATTAAAAAAAGACGGCGCAATAGAATATTACGAAAAACAACTGGCGGTCAATCCCGCACACAAAGACGCCATGTGGCGACTGGGACAACTCTACCGCACCTTATCTCGTACGGACCAGGCCGCGCGCACCCTATCGCGGCTCATGCAAACTCAGGGCACAAACCAGCGACAATACATGCTGGAACTCGCCGAAGTCTATCTGGAACGAAAAAATTACGAAAAAGCCGAGACCCTTTTCGAAACCTATATAGCTGGCCTGAGCACCAGAGAGCGGACGCCTTATGAAGATATTTCCCTACTCGCCTCAGAAAGGGAAACAGAGGCATTTCAGCAGGCAAAGGACAGACAAGTACTACTGCAACAATTCTGGAAACGCCGAGACCCCACACCCATTACAGACGTCAACGAGCGAAGGGTCGAACACTTCCGCCGGGTAGCTTATGCACGAGAGCATTTCGGGACAGCGGTTTTTCCGTGGGATCGACGGGGTGAAGTCTATGTGCGCTATGGCACGCCATCCCACAAAAGCGCGTCCGAGGATCGGCAACGCGAATCCCATCCCGAAGATTGGGATGTCAAACAGCGGCTATTAGACCGCGTAGATTGGGCAGCCGAAATACTGCTATCAGATTACGCCGCTGATAGCGACAGCGCCAATGTGACCCACCGCGGAGCCGGCGCAGAACAGGCACAACGCCAACTCGAAAGGCAGTTCCAGAGACTGTACAACCGATCATCCGAGCGGAATCAGAAAAGCGAACAGATCCGAAAGCGGGCCGAATCGGCGATGGCCGTGGGAGGACTGGGTGCATTTCTGGGACGCCCCATCTTCCCGATCCAGGATCGCCGGGCGTGGGAATACTGGATCTATCCGGGATTGGGAGAAGGCGTGGAAATCGCGTTTCGCCAGATGCCCGGCGCGCCCGATGGCGTTTTTGACTACGCCGTATTACCCGCGGAAATGGCGACCAAAATGCGCCACCTCTGGGAGCCTCTCATACCCGAACAAATTATAAGCCAGGCTCCCAGAGAAATCTACGTACCCGCATTTCTCGCCGAACCCCTGTATTACGCGGCCTATCCCGCCACATTTCGGGGACTGGGCGACAGCACGCGCCTAGAGATCTACTATGGATTTCCCGCCTCCGCATTGACGCGAGATGGCGGGGATGTTCGGATAAATCGGGGAGCCGTTCTCTACAATGCAAAAGGCGATCCGGTATTTAAAGCAGCACAGCGAGCAGTGCTGCGGGTAGATGGAAAAACCGGGATCATTCCCGATGTAATCGCACTGGATGTAAAACCCGGATCGTACTACCTCGCCGTACAGGCCATCGAAGAGCGATCTGGACGCACGCAGGTCTATGGCATGCCCTTGCGGGTCCCGTCTTATCGGCACGGCAAACTCTGGCTGAGCGATATCGAAATGGCGGCTTCAATTGAACAGACCACCGGAAAAGGACATTTTGTCAAACAGAATTTGGAAGTCATTCCACTGGCCACGCGGCATTATACACAGCGGCATCTAATTTATCTTTACTACGAAATTTACGGACTGAGCCAGGACGCATTCGGACAGACGGACTACCAGATATCCTACCGCTTAAAACCGCGTTCCGGACAGTCGTTTGGCGCAAAAGTACTCGGTGGCCTGGGAAAACTGGTAGGCATAGACCAGAACGAAGAACAAATTGCGATTTCTTATGATCAGACGGGCGATGCCGACAACGTAGTCAACTATCTGGCACTTGACCTATCTGGTTCCGAGCCGGGGGAATACGTCATTGAGGTCGCTGCAATGGACCGCAAAGACGGACAAAAAGTGACCAAAACCGCGAGCTTTAAATTGGAAACACCCGACGAGATCGAGTGAGGACACCATGAAAAAATGCGTTCGGTTTTTTGCAATTCGACTGATTCCCATATACATCTTTCTGATTGCAAGTGGATCAAAGGCAGAACAGCCCTTCATAACCCTGATGACCCGGCCGGACTCTCTCGTGATGGCTGCAGATGTGAGGATTGAGATGGACAGTGCGCGGCACGCGATAGACCTATTGCAAGAAGCTGTACACCTGGACCCGGAATTGGCCGAAGGCTACGCCCGCCTGGGCACGGCATATCTGGAATCTCGCGAGCGGAAAAAACAATGGAAAAAAGCCAGACAGGCATTTGAAAAGGCACTGAGCTTAAACCCAGACCTCGCAGAAGCGCACGACGGACTGGGACAGATCGCACTCTACCAGAAGGAAGATATCCGCGGAGCCAAAACACATTTCGAAAAAGCAATCGCTCTCGCCCCCAAATCAAAAAAAATACGCTACCACCTCGACCTCGTGCGACTCATGGAAGAAGACCGCTCCTTGAAAAGGGCATCCGAACGGGCACTTGAACGGGACTCAACAGATATCGCAGCCAGCAAAATCATGGCGGAACACCACAAAAAAAAGGACGAGTGGAACCGGGTAATCGACCTGTACAAACGCTGTGTATGGCAGGCTCCTGAAGACCTGGATATCGCCTATCAATTGGGCGTAATTTACGCCATGAACGAACGCTTTGCCGAACTGCGAGACCTGTTTACCTATTTGGGCAATGCAGTCGAAACGCGACGTTTTTTACCTCTGATAGCCCAGGTCTTTCTCTATGAAGGCAATGGCGAACGGGCCGTACGCATCTTTCGCAACTACATCACCCTCCTCGATGCCGCAGAAGCAGCACTTTACCGGGACATCTCCCTATTAGCCTCCATACCCGAACTGGAATCCCTTTCCAGAGTCACATCGGCTATCGAGCGCGAAGCCTTTCTGCGCCGCTTCTGGATTCGGCACGACCTATCGCGCGTATCCGGTGGATTTTTGCGCCAGGCCGAACACTACCGTCGGGTCTGGCACGCACGCACACACTTTTCAAAAGCGATATATCCCTGGGACCGACGGGGCGAAGTGTACATCCGCTACGGTGAACCCGACTATCGCTCAACATCCGACCGCCTGAATGCCGACATGCCGGCCAAAGCACAGCGCATCAAAGAGCGAATGGCCGTAGATCTCTACGGCCCGGACGCCGTGGGTGAATTTTTCACAGGACCGGTATATCCCGTTCGAAGCAACCGGGCTTTCAGCACCAAAGCACCCGATCCCCAAGACCTGGGCTTAACCTCGGACGAGATCCAACTCATATTTGTGCTGGAAGATGCCCAGGATGCCGAACGCACCGAATTGTCAGAACGGGTGCAGGCTGCAGACGCGGGTGAAGGCGACCAGGTGAACCGAATTGTGGATCAAGAGCAAACCCTCGCCGCACTGGGCGATGTGAACACGGGTGACCTGAGCTTCTCCCCGTCGCGGGTGCGCCAGGAGCGGTTTGTCGAGCAGGCGATGGGCCTGTTCATGCCCGTAACCAACCGCGAAGACGCCAGCATTGTACCCTGGGAATCCTGGGTATATACCATGGTCGCGGAGGGCCTGGAGGTCACATTTACCGACGAGTATTTTCAGGGCAATTTCGAGTTTGCCCCCGTACCCACGCATGTACCCAACGAATTAAAAGAGCGCTATGTCGCCGTGCGAGACCTCACGGATTTTCTGTACCATTCTCCAGAACTGGTACTAAACAAAATGGCCGGGCGGATACCCGACTTTCACGACTTTGCCCGGGGTGCCCAACCCCTGGATTTCTGGTACCGCACCGCCAGCTTTAAGGGAAAAAACGGCAGCACGCGCCTGGAAATCTACAGCGGCATCCCGCCGGATTCGCTACTCAAAAAGCAGGAGGGCACATGGGTCATACGCAGTGCCGCACTAACAGATCCCGAAGTGGATCAAACCTACCGGGACGAGCGAAAATTTTTCCTCGATGAAACCTTTTTACAAGCCTCCGTCGATACATCCAGAGGATGGCAAAACCTGGTATTGGACATGGCCGCCATAGAAGCACCGCCGGGAACCTATGAACTCGGCCTGCGGGTTCGGGAGGCGGAAACGCGGCGGTTTCAGATTTACAGACAACAGGTGGTTTTGGAAGACTATGCCAGAGCCGACTTGAACTTGAGCGACATCGAGTTGGCCTGGTCAATCTCAGATGAGACACCATCAGAAGGGGTTTTTGTCAAACAGGGATTAAACATAATGCCCATGTCGGTATGGGCATTCCCGGAAAAACATCCGGCCTTTCTCTATTTTGAGATCTATCACCTGAGTAAAAATGAATTTGGACAAACGCATTACCGCGTGTCCTATGACATCCGATCTAAGGACCAGAAGGGCCAGGGTGCCCGCGTCCTCGCCGGACTGGGGCGTCTGCTGGGAAAAGAGGAAGGGGAACAGGGCGTGAGCGTAACCTATGACCAGACCGGAAATACCACAGACGGTCTCTCTTATGTGGAACTAAATCTCGACGGAGCCGGAAAAGGCGACCATGAAGTGCAGGTCACCGTAGAAGATCTGGTAAGCGGCGTGCAGGTCACGAAAAAAACGACCTTTGGGATTCGGTAAGCGGGAGATGTTTGATTTATTAAATGATATTATTTAGATCAAGTTCATATTCTACGAACCGCTACCCACCAAACGCAGTGACAAAGAGTAAAAAGTCGAACATATCAACGGTCCCGTTGCGATTCATATCCGCCAGCACATTGTATTTGGCATCTCCCGAACGGGTATTAAACGCAGCAACAAAAAATAAGAAATCGGTCATGTTGACAATCTCGTTACCGTCAAAATCGCCGGGAAAAAGGGGAGTTTCCATAAAGGATATCGCCGCGTCGGACGCATCCATATCTTGAATCCCATCCCCATTTGCCCATGCTGCTGCTTGAATAATCAGAACAATATCTGAAGTTAGCGGATGTGCCACGTTCAGTGTAATCTCGCCTAAGTAGCCGTTCTCCGGAATCGTTACCGAGGCGAGAGACAGCATAGCTAAAGTCGGATTGCCCGACCTGGCGCGAGCAAAACGCATATTTTTTTCAGTCCATCCAATTCCGTTGATATCGCCGATATAACTGTCAAACGCTTTGCCCGGCAAAGCCAGTTCAACGACGTAACCGTGACTCTTGTGCCCTGCAGCATCAGGCGCGAAAATCTGAAATTTGATGGTATCACCCGGTTGTTTCTCTGTCACCTCCTGTAAGTTATTGTTATACGCGGGAATTTCAATCAGCGTATCGAGATAAAGCCGTGGGGGGTCAGCCGAGGCAGAGGTTACAAATACCAACAACGCAAATACGACAAGCACCCTTGACATACCCAAATCTCCTGAACCGGTAGTGGGTGCTCTGATTCCCTTATATTTATTATACTAAATAATCGCAAGCAGATACAAACATTTTATTATAAGTGCATATATCTATACTATTCTGCCAAATGGCAGAATTTTTTGTATCGAAACCGCTTGACATCTGAGTACAGGCGTTTTAAATTTTGGTAAGCTAATACTTACTATTACCTCAATTATTATTAACATTTATTTTTAAGTCTTACTTTTATTAGCTATGGAAATATTTGTCTTTTCACAGCAATTAACCCCACTCGCATTGAGTGGGCGTCACAAGGAGGGTTGCGTATGAAACGAGTGATAATTTCCGCAATTTGTTTGATGTTCTTCGCGCTTCCGGGCAATAGCTATGGCGATGCCCATGGGCAGGACACAGGCGTGGTGGGGAAAGTCGGCCTGGGCTTGAGCGGAAACTTCAACTTTCCCGTATTCGGCATGAAGGATCGTTTCCGCGCGCAGGAAGCATTCGGGCTGTATTTCACCTATGCGCGGGATGCGCGCAATACCTTAGAGGTGGAATTTCACCGCACGCGCTTTGATCCTGGCAAAATCGAAGACGCCACCTTTTACTGGCCCGAAGACAAGCCGGAAGAGTGGCAGAAAATCACAAGTCCGCTGGCGCGCAATTACATGACAGTCAATGCCTTTACGATCAACGGCCTGTATCATCTGAAAGCGCGAACAGGTGGTTCGGATGGCGTGACCGGAGGTCCCTTCATCGCCTATGGCGGTGGGTTTTACCACTACAAAAATTCGGTATCTGGCCTGATCTTTGCGGGACAACCGAACCTGGGCGGGGGGATCGATACGACATTGGAACTGGCGCCGTTTGACGACACGGATGTGGCGTGGGGACTCAACGTGGGTTTGGGTATAGAGGTATTGGCAAGTGATCGCGCAGCAGTGGATGCGCGGGCGCGATGGAACTTGCTGATCGGGGAATTGCGCCAGATGGAATCTTATGGCGTCGCGCGGACCTTTCCGCTGCACTATTTCGAGATCGGACTTTCGGTCAAGTACTACGTGATGTAATAACTCTTTATATAAGGAGGCATAGAGATGATAAGAAAGTTAGCATTTTTGTCCGTTTTGCTGGTTTGTGTCCTGGGTGTGCAGGACTGGGCACAGGCGGCAACAACGGGTAAGATAGCTGGCAGGGTAATGGATATCAAAGGCGATCCATTGCCCGGTGCCAACGTCGTAATCACGGGAACAAACCGGGGTGCGACTGCAGATGCAGAAGGATATTATATCATCTTGCTGGTTCTGCCGGGAACGCACAGCATGGAAGCCTCGTTGGTGGGGTATCAGAAGGTGGTGCAGCAAGATGTAAAAGTGGTGGTGGGCTATACCTCCACAGTGGATTTCAGGCTCACCGAGACAGCACTGGAAGCCGCAGAACTGATCGTGACGGCAGAGCGTCCACCCGTAGAGCCGGACAAGACCGCGAGCAAATACTATGTAACGGCTGACGAGATTGACTTGCAGCCCGTGGTCAAAGATGCTCGGGCGTGGGCGGGCTTGCAGCCGGGCGTACAGAAAGACGGACGGTCGGTGCGGCAGGGCAACTTTCAAATGGACGAAGGCGAACGCCGTGCGGGCTGGTACACGACAACGCCAAAGCCCATTTCACTCACCTATACTGTTGACGGTGTGCGAATGGTGAATAATGACCGCCGCGCGGCAAATATGTTCACGGGTGTGAACCGCGCATCTATCCAGGAAATCTCTGTAGTAACAGGTGTGCCAGAAGCCGAATACGGCAATATGGACGCCGGAATCATCAATATCGTGACGCGAGAGGGTAGCCGAGATTATCACGGGTTTTTCGAGTATCGATATACAGTTGCCGGAAAGCGGCATTACGGCTTCAATGCCTATGACCCGATCATTCACCTGAACCAGGGTACGGGTAGAAGCCGCATCCGCCTGGACGATCCGGCCTGGTTGCAGGAAAAAGAAGATATTGGTGCCGATGGATTGCCCGGCACAGCGGATGATTCGGGACGCCTGGTGCATATCCAGCCGGACGATTACACAGATGTATCGGGACATCGCGTTGAAGGGTCTATTTCAGGTCCCATAGGGGACAAGACCTCGTTCCACGTGAGCGCGCAGACAGATCGCCAACCCGTGCAACGTCCCGACCCCGCACTTCGGAGCCTGCCCAATTATCAGGTAACGGGCAAATTGACATTTGGCGTAAGGCCCAATATCAACCTGAAGTTGGGTGGTGTGTATGGAACGAACCAGAATTTCCGCAACACGCGGGAGTCGGCATTATCAGCCGGTCGAGACCTGTATTTGCCCGCAGGCATAGATGGTGCGGGCAAAGAGATCGAGTGGAACTCGATGTTGTATGCATATTTAACGCATTCCCTGTCTTCGCGCACCCTGTACGAGTTGCGTATCTCGCGTTCAGACAGCGAGCAAGACACATCGGGGATGCCTATAGAAACGTTCAATGTAGTTCGGGACCACGACAAGTGGTTTACGGCAACACCTCGTGAGGTTCGGGACTACCGATTGAATCGTCAAACGCGCCACAATTTGAAATTTGATTTCTCCAGTCAGGTTACAAAGGGAAATTTCTTTAAGGCAGGAGCCGAAGCAACCTGGTTCCGGACCTACCAGTGGGAATCACAGAGCCGTGGAACATCGGGCAGTTATCGGGTCTGGACGATGTACGACTACTATGAATCGGCTCAGAACCGGTTGGGTGCAGATGGTCAGATGGACTTTGTGCCCGCCACGACTGTGAACGGCGTTAAACTCCCCGATTTAAGAGGGGCTGGCAATCTCGACGACCCGGCCTGGAACGCCTTCCGGGATTATCCGAGAGGGGCATTCCAGCTTGGAGCTTATGCACAGGACAAGATGGAGTTTGAGGGCATGGTCGTAAACGTGGGCGTGCGCCTGGATGCGTATGATCACGGCGGTCAGACGCGTCCCGAACCCGTGTGGTCAGTACTGCCCCAAAACCGCTGGTTTGCCGATGCAGATGCGTCGTTGGCGCGACAGGGTCAAACGCCCTATCCCAACAATCCGCAGTCATTCCCGACTTATGATGGTCTAAATATGTTCAAACTGTCGCCGCGCTTTGGGGTATCTCACCCGATTACCGCGCGGTCTGCGATTCACTTCTCCTATGGCCGGTTCTTCGTCCTCCCGATTTTCTATGCGATGTACGGACAGACCTGGCAGGCAGCTTCGGGCCGAAGCATAGCCGAAGACCTGAACGCAGACAACAGATACAGTTCTTATGAGTATTACGGCGGCCTGGAAATGGGCTCGACCAAGCGCGGATCGACCAATTCGCGTCCGGGCAGTACGGTGAACTACGAAGTGGGTGTCGATTGGAACTTTGTTTCGGACTACACGGCCAATGCGACGATGTTCTACCGCCGCACAGAAGACTATCTCCAGCAGAACAACACGTTTTTGCACGATCCTGTAGAAAAGCAGATCAAGCGCGCGCACTGGTATCAGAACGCGTATAGTGGTGAAACGCGCGGTCTGGAATTAGCCGTGAGCAAGCGATTCACCAATTTCTTCTCATTCCGCGCGACGTGGAGTTGGTACTGGGAGCAGAACAACTTCTACGGCGGTCGGGAGTGGGTGGGGCGCTGGTTCGTGGATTCGGACTTCCTGGCCAAAGATGCGTATCGCTTTAAGTTTGCAATCGACGAGACCACGGGTGAGCGCATCTGGCAACCCCTGTCGAGTGCCGAGGTCAATGCCAT
The DNA here is from genome assembly GCA_026705765.1 of Gemmatimonadota bacterium. Classification (NCBI taxonomy): domain Bacteria; kingdom Pseudomonadati; phylum Gemmatimonadota; species Gemmatimonadota bacterium. The sequence goes on along the minus strand of JAPPAB010000042.1, from coordinate 29,072 downwards.
TGGCATGTTTGCCGACCAGTTGGTGCAGCAGGAAATCGACGCCAACCGGGAATTGTGGATCACCGAAAAATTCGCCAATCAGGTGCCGGATGCACAGGTTGGATTCCCCTGGACTGACGAGCGGAATATTGCGGCTCGTATACACACAATAGGAGGTGTGCGCGGTCCTGCCAACATGCGCGATGCCACGGGCGATGGAAGCATCACATTTTTGTTTGCCACGCCCGAAGGCTATGGTCCAGAGGTGGGCGGGAGCAAGGTGCTGAGCGATTTGAATGTGAACCTGGTGCTGCGAATCGAACCGGGCACATTCTTCCGCTACAGCCAGCCCACGCCATCTCCCTCGACGGCCAACAAGCTGATCAGGAACCAGCTGCTGTTCACCAACCCAACGGCATTCCGTACGGACCTGGGCATTCAGAAGGGATTCCGGATTGGAAAATTGCGTCCGACCGTATTCTTTGAGGCGACCAATTTGTTCAATGCCAAAAAGCCGCGTCCGATCCGCAGGTGGAATTTCTTCCACGATATACCCAAATACGGTCTGGCAGAGAACCAGCCCACACCAGTGGTGGTGCGGGACAACAACCAGATCTGGGATCAGTGGAACAGCTACACGAATCGCACCCGCGAGATCTATTTCGGCGTGCGCACGAGCATGTAAACCGGTGGATCGGGGAATCAGAACAGGTTCCTCGATCCTGGCGCCTCTATAAGGAGTGAATTTATGTTTAGACAAATGATTGGTAAGGCGCTCGCTGGCATTTTTCTGACTGGGCTATTTGTGACAGGGGTTCAGGCAGTGGATGAGCCAGTGCCAATGAAGCAGATCGACCGGTCAAAGCTGTCGGAATCATTTCGCAACACAGGACAGCAGGGCGGGACATTTGCCCTGGGTTCGGAAGGATATGTGGCGCGAGAAAACGGTTCAATGACATATCCGTATATTTATACGGGGTCTTCGACATCGGGCAGTTTTGGCGGTCGAGACCAGGACTACGACAATTCAAAAGGTCAGGGGGTATGGATACTCGCGCGAGATGCGAGCGGAAATACCTTTGTCACATCCTCCGGACCGGTATCCAACACAGGGGATGTGGAGCAGGTCGTGCCAGACCTGACGCCGGGATCGGGCAATTTGCGCTTGCGGAACGGACAAGACCCACCGATCGTGGCAGCCCGACTGGGGTATGATACCCAGGATGCCAACGTGTGGTTCAATTCGGACCGCGGCGGGATCACCGAGCAATCCAAGCCGATTTCCGACGAGCCAGTGGAAGTGGATAATTACCGCGAGAACGGATCCTATACGCTACCCCAGTTCGATCACTTTCCAGAAGAGACCGTAATTACGAGATGGCGCAGCAACACAAATATCGAACCGAGCGGGACGGGGATGACGATTACGCGGACCGCGTATGGCTGGAGCCATCCGGATTACGACGATTTCTTCTTTGTAGAACTGGTCGTAGAGAATACCTCAGGCAGATCCTATGAAGAAGTGTATATGGGGTATTTGAACTATTTCAGCGTGAACAAACCCGGGCACTCCTATCGCAAGTGGAACGGCTACTGGTTTTCCGAGCCGGGGCGTCGGCTGGAAGACGACCGGTATCAGTTTACCGAGGCCGCCAATTACGGTGGGAAGTATCAGGGCAAGAAAGTATCGTATCAGTACGATGGCGATGCGCCCACCAGTTCAAATAACGACATGGGCGAACCCCGATTCGGCGCAGAGGCCATTGGCGTAATCGGGTATCGGGCAGAGCAAGAATTGTACTCGCCGCAATACATAGGCTGGGGACCTGTAGATGTGACACCGCCCTTTATCAACGACCCGGACGTCTATGTGCCGATTACGGGCACGGCGATGGGGGGCGAGGATATTCCCAACAGTCAGCCTGCGTACGCACATTGGTGGAAACGCCGAAGCCGCACGAACATCGAGTTTGAACCCCATGAGACAATTGATACGGTTGAAGAGTTGTGGAAGAAGTTCATCACGCCGGGCAAGCCCTATGACGACAACCCGATTGAGGGTGGTCCAAATCCCGGTGAGCGAGAGTTGCAGGAGCAACTGCACTCGCAGATGTTCGGTCCCTGGAAGTTGGTACCGGGCGACAAGGCAAAAATCGTAGTGGTTTTTGCCGCGGGTATGGCCGCCGAAAATGCGGGTCCGGGCGGTGAGCCGATGGACTTCCGCCTGTGGGCAATGACGCCAGGCGCGCAGGCACAGGTGCCAGGCGGTGAGGATATTTTGTTCAACCACATCGACCGCGCGCGCCAATTGTACGCAATGGGATTTGACCTGCCCAATCAACCGCCAGATGTGGAATCACTTGCGCGCGCCGAAACCGACCGTCCTGTTTTGCTTCGCAGCAATGCAAATGGCAACGTAGAACTGTCTTGGAGTGACGGTGCCGACGATGCGGTGCATCCGGATTATACGGGCGGCGAGGCGCAGGATGTGGCCGGTTACAAAATTTACGGGAACACGGCGCTGATCCAGACGGATCCCGTGCAGCATGCCGGCGCGCCTTCAGGCCCGTGGAATCTGATCGCCACAATTCAGGCAAAAGACCCGAGGTATTACGATGCATCGACCGGGCTTTATACTTTTGCCGATGAGAACTCTGTTACGGGATTCGGGTATCGGTACAATATCGTGACCTATGCCAATGGGCACGCGAACTGGGAGAATCTGAACGCGCAGAAAAATGCGATTTCAGGCGCGCAGATGCCCGTCCCGACAACACTTGCAGATCTGCCCCCCGTGGTTCAGAACCACATCCGCACGGGAACCGAGTCGAGCCATATTGTAACGGCCGCACGGCACAACACAGTCGGTGGTCAGTTTACACCTGTCGTGGCTGCCTCAGATGGATTCGACGCCCTGGATGAAAAAGTGCTCGTAGTGCCAAATCCGTGGAAAGACGACGGAATGCATTCCTTTGGGGCGCAGGGCGACAACAACAAGCGCATGCGGTTTACCAACCTGCCGCGCTTGGCCCGCATTTCGATCTTCACGGCTGCCGGAGATCTGGTTATGGAAATAGTACACGATGGAACGCGCGGGGCGCAGCACACGGCAGAAGTGAGCTGGACTCAACGGGCGCGTTCTGGCACGTCGTATGCGTCTCCGGGGATTTATTTTTTCGCCGTAGAATCACTGGTGCCCGGACAAGAGGGCAAGGTTCAAACAGGCAGTTTTCTGATAATCCAGTAAGACCGACGGGAGGGGCGGGCGCTTTGTTCCGCCCCTCTACAAACAAAGGAGAGTAGATGTGAAACGATTAACTATTTATACGATGCTCCTGGCCGTCGGGCTTTTGGGGTCAGACGCCTGGGCGCAAAATTATCAGTTGCCGTCCGGCGTGCGCGCGGGTCAGCATCGGACAAAAGAGTTCCACGGAACCGGGCGGGCTTCGTTCCACGCATTGAAGGTGGGGCAAAGCGCGCGGGCAGCAGCAATGGGCGATGCGTTTACAGCCGCAGCCGACGACATCAATGCGATGTTCTGGAACACGGCGGCATTGACCCATATCGAGCGATTTGAATATGCCCTGGGATATACCCGCTGGATGGTAGATTCGAAATTCTTCAACGGTGCGGTCGCCTGGCGATACGGCCAGCAGACCTTTGGGCTGTCGGTCATTCAGTTTGACGGGGGCACTTCCCGAGAGACCACGCCTCTGGATCCGCAAGGGCGTTTCACGAGGGATATATCGGCTGGCGATATTTTCATAAACTTCGGTTATGCGTACAAGATGACGGACAAATTGTCGCTGGGTGCGTCTATAAAGTGGATTCAAGAGACCCTGGATCAGGATAAGATCAACAGTGCCTCATTCGACTTTTCCAGTGTTTTTTACACCGGATTTGGCAGTTCGCGCCTGGCCATGACGCTTCGCAACTTCGGCAAAGACCAGGAACTCGTGATTCCCGGTTCTCTGCCGCAGGGCACTTCGATTGCCCAGCCCTTGATCTACACCATTGCCCTGGCAATGGAGCCGTACGGACGCAAGGGAGACCCCACGTATCTGACCGTGGCAGCAGAACTCGTACACCACATTGACGACCGCGAACGCTGGCATGTAGGCGGCGAATTGTGGGTAGCCAACACGCTGGCACTGCGGGCCGGTTACCGGGGGCGTTACGACCTGGGTACCTTGACACTGGGCGGCGGCGTCCAAAAGGATCTGGGTGTGGGACGGAGGATCGGCGTCGATTTTGCATATATAAATTTCGGCCACTTATTTGATCCGCCCCTGCGCGTATCCATAACCGGATCGTTCTAACGGACGCTCCAAAACAAAAAAACGACCGGTGGGTTTTCTACTCATCGGTCGTTTTTTTCTAAGTTGTGTATCTGCGCCAGACCTCTGGCCGCATCCTCAATACCGGGCCAAATCCGCAGTGCCCGCTTGAAAGCGCGCTGGGCCAATTCCGTATTCCCCCGCCTCACATAAGCCCATCCGAGAAACGCATGCACATAGGGATCAGTCGCCCAAACCGCTTTACTCGCCTGTTCGTACTCGGCAAAAATGGCCTCATAGCGCTCGTAGTCCTGATCCTTGAGATGGTATGCACCCAGATTTTCAATAGCTGGCACGAGGGCAAACCGCACAAGCCGAACCGGATCGTCTAACATTAGAACCAACGCGGGCACAACCCGCGCCTGACCGATCAAACCCAGACCCTCTACCGCCTTTGCCCGCACAAGCGGGTGCGGATCTTTTAAAGCATTGAGGAGCGTGGGAACAGCCTGTGAGGACCGTGTACGCCCCAAAAGCAGAGCCGCAGAAGCTCGCCGCGTGGGATTATTGGACAGATCGACCAACTCGTCTTTCAGAGGAAACACAGCCATCGGATTGCCCTGTCGTCCCAGAGCAACAGCCGCCGTTTGCAAAAGATAATCATCCTGTTTCCCCCACCAGGCCTCTGTTTTTTCTACAGCCCATTCGGGTGTGCGGTCTCCGTGGCATTCACCGCAGGCATTTGGAATGCCAAAACGCACCGTATTCGCCGGAACCGGGGATGCAATGCGGTGGTCAAACACGCGCACCCGGCGCACTTCTGGAATCGGGGGCATGTGGCAATCTACACAGGCGATGTGCTGCTCGTGGCGACTGTGTTCACGTGGCTCTATATCCCGGTGACACTGCATACATATACCGTCGAAATCTGCCCGTGTCTTCTTTTTCCCCTCCGGACCATGGGACGGGTGACAGGTCAAACACGTCACCCCGCCCTCTGTATAACAGGGACTGAGCGTGAGCGCCGTATAATTATACGCGAGATGCCGGTAGCGACCATTGGGCCACATACCTTCAAAATCCAGAACAACAGGTTCGTAAAAATCGTAAAAATTGTCGCCGGGTCGATAGCCCAGCTTCAAAATGCGCTTCGTCGCGTGGCACTGCGCACAAAGCTCTACGGATTGTTCTGCGGAGAGCATTCTCAAATTCACCAGCGAAGTATCCTGCATACCGGCAGCATCGGCATCTGTCAGCGCTCTCTCCCAAAACGCGACATGCCCCTGCCCGGAACCGTGACAGGTCTCGCAATTGATGCTCAAATCTACCCAGCGGGAATCATAAGTACCCGCATCGGGATCGTAATTGACCGCAATCTGACTCGCGTGACAGTCAAAACACTGCGCGCTCCAATTGCGCCCAAAATGCATCCAGAACGACGTATCGCGGGGATCTAAAGGCCGTTCGGACGGCGAGGCAATAATACCTTCAACGGGATTGTACCAGGCATTTCTGCGAACATCGAAATAAACCGGAAGAATCTGCAAATGGCCTCCGGAAAGCTCGGTGATGTACCACTGCGTATCCCGATCGCCAATCGTGTAGAGCACCTCGTGGATACCTTGCGCCCCATCGGCCCCTGGCGTAGTAATGTAATAGCGACCATTTTGAAGACTCATCGTTGAGGTAACACCGCCAAAAGTATAGGTATTATTTTTTGTGAAATCGCCCTTAACAGTCTGCGGAGTCGCTTCTTGCATAGACGTCGCATGGGTCGTGCGCTGCCATTTTTGATACGCTTCCAGGTGGCAACTCACACAGCGATGTACACCAACGAACTCCGTCGATACATCGGGTTGAGATGGCTTGCACGCCAGACAGACGCCGATCAGAAGAACCCCTATGATTTTTTTCATCGGCATATTCCCGTCACAAAAAACAGATGGGAGAAACCCTTGATTTTATCCCCTAAACAAAATATCATCTCATATGGCAGACGTCACGCAAAAACTGAAGATATACCTGATAATACTAATCCTGATAATCGGATGCGATTCCGCGAAAATGCATCAAGTGGGCGAAGCCGTACCCGCCAATCGCGCGACCCGGATCAAAGAAATCCTGGAACGTCCAGCCGCATTTTTGGAACAGCGAGTCGTGCTATCGGGTCGCGTGGGACAGGTATGCCAGCACATGGGATGCTGGTTTGTACTACAAGACGGCACGCAACATATACTGATTGACCTGGAACAGGGGCGGACCATAACCGTCCCCCGCAATATCTCTGGCGACTCCCTGCGCGTCGTAGGCGTCGTAAAACGCATCACAGGCGATCTGCGCCTGATGGGAAAAGGCGTAGAAATCCATAGCAAAAGGGCAAAAATTTGGTCATTTTTCAATTTATAAGCGTCACCCTGAAAGAACTGCGGCGACACCGCACGCGAAGTGCCCTGACCATAAGCGGCGTGGCCCTATCCGTATGCGTCCTGGTCAGCCTCCTGGGCCTGGGAACCGGATACCGCACATCCCTCATCCACAGCATCGACCGCCTGGGTTATCACGTACTGGTCACCTCAAAAGGATGCCCCTACGAAGCCGCGACCCTGTTGATGCAAGGTGGGGTAATACCGATGTACATGGACGAAGCCATCCACCGGGAAATTCTTCGAGACGCCGATGTGGCGACCACGACGCGGTTATTCCTCGGATCGCTTCCCGTACACCGGGAAGGATTTTCCCTGATAACGGGAATAGAAAACAGCTTTTTGGAAATGAAACCCTGGCTCACCTTCCAGCGTGGCGAGTGGTTCAACGAAGGCGCGACCGACGAGGTAATACTGGGCTACAGCGTAGCGGCGTATTATCGGAAAAACATCGGGGACGACTTTCCGCTCAAAGGAATGGGACAAACATTTCGCGTGCGCGGGGTTTTTGACCGCAGCGGAACGCAGGACGACGGCACCATCTTCGTCCCACTTGGAGTAGCGCAGCGCCTCTTCGACAAAAAGGAGAAACTCACAGGCATCGGCGTAAAATTAAAAGACCTGTCCAGAATAGACGTATTTTCGGAACGCGTATTCGAAATACCCTCGGTACAGGTTATCACCATGGCGCAGGTCCAGCGAACCCTTCTCGACCTCCTGGGCACCGCGCGGTTTTTCATCGGAACAGTCGCCATCGTAGCCGTGGCAATTGCAGTACTCGGCGTAATGAATACCATGCTAATCGCGGTCTTTGAACGAACGCGAGAAATCGGTGTAATGCGAGCAATTGGCGCATCCCGTGGCGACGTATTTGCATTGATCTGTGCAGAGGCATTGACAATCTGCACCATAGGCGGAATCGCAGGTGGCGGAATCGCGGTCCTGGGCAGCCGCCTGGCATCTGAAGCCGTGCGCGCGATCCTCCCATTTGCCCCCCCAGGCGTACTGGTGCAAATTGATGGCGTACTACTAATCGGCGGGATTGCAATGGCAGTCGGCATGGGTATACTGGCCGGAGTCATACCGGGGTGGCGGGCTTCCCGCCTGCATCCCATTGCGTGGATGCGCTGAAATGTCGGCTATTCTCGCACAGGGCCTCACCCGCATATACCGCCGTTCAGTCGAAGAAATCGCGGCATTATTCGGTGTAGATCTGATCGTAGAACCCGGCGAATTTGTAGCCATCACAGGCGCGTCGGGCGCGGGAAAAACAACCCTATTAAACCTTCTGGGATGTCTGGACCGCCCTACATCGGGCCTCTTGAAATTGCTGGATCGAGACGTGAGCACTTTGCGCGGCAAAGACCTGGAAACCATACGTCGGCAACACGTGGGATTCGTATTTCAAGACTATTGCCTGGTCCCCACATTGACCGTCGAAGAAAATGTGGCACTCCCCCTCCTCTTTTCCCGCGCCCTACATCAACGCGACCGGGTAAAAGACTTGCTCGCACGCGTGGATTTGCAGCACCGATCAGATCACCTGCCCCACGAACTATCGGGGGGCGAACAGCAACGGGTAGCCATTTCACGCGCACTCGTAAACAACCCCGAAATCTTGCTCGCAGATGAACCAACTGGCAACCTGGATTCAAAACGGGGGAATGAGATTGTGGCATTGTTGCGGGATATGAACCGCACCGAGAGATTGACAATCGTGCTATCCACGCACAACCTGGATCTGGCAAATCGAGCAGACCGCCAGATAAAACTCGTAGATGGACGGGTAGTCTGACATGATTGTACTCCTTCTGCTACTGATTGCCCTGTCAATCGGATGCGGTGAGCAAAAAACACCTTCTCCGAGCATGCGAATAGATTATACCACGCATCTCCAGCAGGGAATAGAAAGCATGCGGCGGGCGCAGCACGAAGCGGCTGAAGCCGAGTTCCGCCGATGTATTCAAATCGACTCGACGCGAAGTGCGGCCTATCTCCACCTGGGCAAAGTACTCGCAATCCAAAACCGCTCCGAAGCGATAACCGCGTTTGAGCGAGCAGTAGCCCGCAATCCGGATGCAGTTGAAGCGCGAACCTGGCTCGCGCGGCTTTACCGATCACAGCGGGAACCCGCCCGCGCAGCAGCACAATTTGAAGCGGCCCTTGCGAGACAACCCCTCATGCTGGACGTGCGAAAAGAATACGTCACCTATTTGCTGGGCGGGGAAACCATCTGGTTTGAAAATCAAAAAATGGGAAGCAGCGGACAGATCCTGCCCCTGAACGACTCCCGCATCTTGCTGGAACGCGCATTTCACCACGCCGATAAATTATCCGATAACGCCATAAACGATGCAGAAGCGCGCTATCTGGCTGGCCTCGCCCTTCTGAGAATGGGAGATTACGAAGCGGCAATTGAACGCTTGAAAGTAGCGATGCAAATGCAAAAGGACCGCCTGGACCTCCGCGTACCGGATCGGCTGGGCGTAGCCTATTACCGCGCGGGACAGTATCGAAAATCAGCCGAAACATTCTTAAATTTGCTGCGCGCCCTCCCCGAAACAGACGAATGGTTTTTCCGCACCCAGTGGAATCTGAAACAAGCCTATGACAAACTCGGCGGTTATCCCTGGTCGTTGTGGTCCTATTATCGCTTTGACCAGCGCCCCGAATCCACAGACACACCCCAGCCCGTGCGCTTTACAGATGTAGCCCGCGACCTGGGCGTAGCCAAATTGGACGGAGCAGGACCGAGTGCCTGGGGAGACATCGACGGCGACGGCGACCTGGATCTGCTGGCTCAGGGATGCGACACATACCTCGCATTTTACCGCAACGACGGAACGCGATTTGTGGATATCAGCAATCAGATCGGCCTGAAAGATGTGGATTCGGGATTCTCGGGAAATCTCGTCGATTACGACAACGACGGCGACCTGGACCTCTACATCGCCCGCAGCGGGTGGTCCGGCCCCGGTCCAAACGCGCTCTACCGCAATGATGGCGACCAATTCACCGATGTATCCGCAGCTTCGGGCACAAATGATGGGGGATCGGGATTTGTCTCCCTGTGGGGCGATACCGACAACGATGGCGACCTGGATTTATTTATAGCAAATGGCATTGCCGGAGACGGCTCCTCAAACGCGCACTACCGCAACAATGGAAACGGAACATTTGTCGAAACTACCGATGAGGCGGGCCTTTATTTTGACCTGGGCACAGTGGGCGCAGCCTTCGGCGATTACGACTTAGACGGCGACCTGGACCTCTTTATAACCGGCTTTGAGACGCCCAATGCCCTGTATCGAAATCGCGGCGACGGCACATTTGTCGATGTGGCACAAGCCTCCAACGTCGCCGGAAGCGGCAAACTTCGGGGCTATGTATCCTTCTTCTTCGACTACGACAACGACGGAGATCTGGACATCCTGACCACCTGCCTTGCCGGATTCAAAGAGAGCTTAGAGGGACAACAGGTCGGCTATACCGCACCCACAGACCCGGCCTACCCAACGCCCAAGCTATACCGCAACGAGGGCCCGGCCGAAGGCTGGCGCTTCACAGATGTATCCTACGAAGCGGGATTCATCTATGCCCACGGCGTAATGGGCGGCAATGTGGGAGATATAGATAACGACGGGTACCTGGACATATACTTCGGGACGGGCGATCCGGACCTGGGACGCCTGGAGCCAAACCGGTTTTATCGCAACAACGGAAACGGGACATTCACCGACCTGACCGAATACGCGGGAATGGGACACCTCGGCAAAGGACACGGCATCACATTTGCCGATTACGACGCAGATGGCGACCTGGATGTGTACGCACCGCAAGGCGGATGGTACCACGGGGACCTATTCGAAAACGCGCTTTACCGCAACGAATCGGAAAATCAGAATCGCTGGTTACAGATCGCACTTCAAGGACGTCAAAGCAATCGATCAGGCATAGGCGCAAAATTGCGCCTGACAGTCGGAAACCGCACCCTGTTCCGGGAGGTACCCGGAAGCGTCGGATTCGGGTCAACCGATCCCTATGCCATCCATTTTGGATTGGGAGACACCGACCACGCAACGCGACTAAAAGTGATCTGGCCCAGCGGAACAGTGCAGATCGTAGAAAATCTGTCCGCGGGACAAATTGTGAATGTCACAGAACCCATACCCTGAGAGATGGGATTTGCGAATATGGCTTCGGCACCGGAACCTGAAAGAAAAGTATCAACAGCATCTGAATCGCTCACCATTCGGGCTTTTGTACTGGGGCTGATCACAATTGCGGGCATGTGTTTGTACGCGACCTACTTCGGGCGAAATCTGATGAAAAGCTTTGTGCCCGTTACCGCGTTGCTGCCCCTGGTATTGTGGGTGGGAATCAACACAATTTTAAAGCTAATTTTGCCTCGCTTTGCCCTATCGCGCACAGAAGTAATGGTGATTTTTGGCATGGTCTGGATGGTGGGCACCGCACCGGCAGTGGGCTGGGCCGGGTACTTGATCACAGATATTTCGGCACCATCCGCTTTTTCTTCACCGGAAAACCGATTCTGGGAGGTCGTGGGAGCCTATATGCCCCGCTGGCTATTTTTTGAGCCGGGAGATATGGTGGTAGAAAAGCTGTACGTAGGACTGGGATCAGAGGAATCGATTCCGTGGCGCAACTGGCTAACCCCGCTGTTCTGGTGGTTTGCCGGAACTGTGGCACTGGTAATGGCTGGCTTTTTTGCCAGTGTGTTGTTTTACAAACAGTGGGTGGAGCGGGAACGGTTGACATTTCCCCTGGCAACCATGCCCCTGGAATTGCTCCGGGAAGAACCTTCACACCGATTGCCCATCGTGTTCCGAACGCCCGTTTTCTGGATGGGTTTTGCGTGTACAGCCGGTGTGATTTTCTGGAATATTGCCGGATATTTTATTCTCACAATTCCGCGCATTGGGATCTACGATCACTATTTGACCAAAGCCGTACACATCGGGCGCGATTTTCCAACCTTATACCTGAGGATTCAGCCCCTACTAATGGGGCTGGCCTACCTGTGTCCGCTAAATATTCTGCTGAGCGTGTGGACCTTTTTTGTCCTCAATATTTTCAAACAAGCACTGATGGATCGAACGGGCTTTACAGTGGGCATGCAGGGGCAGGCGGCAACCTCGGGAGAAATTCGGATGCTGGAGGCGCACGGCGCACTGGTATTTCTCGTGATCTGGTCCGTCTGGGTGGCCCGCGGACACCTGAAAGAAACCCTGCAAAAGGCATTATCAGACGACCGGAGCAAAGACGATGGAACGCCCGTGACCTACCGCACGGCCTGGCTGGGATTCAGCGCGGCATTCACATTTCTCACAGGCTGGATGATATCTCTGGACATGCGACCCGTCGCGGCACTGCTACAGCTTTCACTATTTTTCGTGATCTACTTTGGCGTGACCAAATACGCGGCAGCCACGGGATTCGTATTTCTATCTCCCCAGGGGCAGAAAGGAGGACCGATACTAAAGACGCTTCTGGGAACAGCCAATTTTTCTCCCTCCGACCTGACGGGGATAATGGTGTTAAACCGCGGCGGACTGGCCGCGCATTCGGGTCGAATGCTGTCGATACCGGCCATTCCACATTTTTTTCGGCTATTGCAACAAGCCCTGAAGCGCCGTTTTCTGGTCGTATGTGCTCTGCCCATCTCTCTGCTCGCCGCCTATGCCATAGCCTGCGGTGCCCAGCTTTATTTGTGTTATACGGAGGGCGGCCTGAACGCGGCCTATATGTACGACTGGACTGTAATGCTGGGACAAGTAGGCATAATTGAAGGGACAGAACCCACATATTTTGACTTTCAAAAACTGCTGGTCTGGCTATTCGGAGTCGGAGAAGCGGGCCTGCTGACAGTCTTGAATACCCGATTCGCTTCCTGGCCGATTCACCCGGTGGGACTCGCCTTCCCGAGCCATACGTACGGATTCGCTATTTTTGTCGTATGGCTCGTCAAAGCACTAACGCTCAAATTTGGGGGCGTGGGACTTTACCGGCGATCGATGCCATTTTCCTATGGAATAGTAGTGGGATACCTGTTGGGGGTGGGAACATCGAGTGTCGTGGATGCGATCTGGTTTCCCGGAAGTGGACACTTTGTACACGGGTGGTAAGCCTATTCCTCAATGACCAGAATCTGATTCGGAGCCAGATTGTTCAGAGTTTGGGTGCGTCCAGAGGGCCACCAGATATCGAGACGATCAATCTGTTCGGCATCGCCCAGACCGAAGTGGAGACGCGGATCTCCAGAAGAGAGATACCCGGATTGACTTCGCACCTCTCGAGATTGGGTACGCCCACCTGCCGTAAGGGTGACGCGAGCACCAATCGCACTGCGATTCGCGCTCTTTAGCTCAACAATAACCCATGGATAGGCAGACGGCGTATCATTCCTGTAGAGATGCGGACGGGCATCGGCGACGAGCACAACCAGATCCAGATCCCCATCGGCATCTATATCGCCCAGTGCCGAACCCCGGCTGACAGCGGGCAATGTGAAACCCGCCGATTCGGAAACGTCTTCAAAAACACCTGCGGTATAGCGGAAAAACTGATCGGTCTGAGGGTAGGACTCGGCAGAAGAGAAATCCGATACATTGGGAAAAATATGACCATTGGCCACAAAAAGATCCAGATCCCCATCGCTATCCGCATCAAAGAAATGTGTGCCAAAACCCAGAGGAAGAGTACTCGGTCCCACAAGACCCAGGCGGACACTGGCCTCTGCAAAAACACCCAGTTCTGTGTGGTGATAGAAAGCATTTGACTCATAGGAAAAATTGGTAACAATAAGATCCGTGCGCCCATCGCCATCCACATCTCCAGCATCCACGCCCATGCCGGCCTGTGGACGGCCCGAGGCACTTAAACCCACACCCACTTTGTGACCGACCTCAGTAAAGCGATCGCCGTCATTTCGATAGAGAAAATTGGGCGTCGTATCATTGGCGATATAGAGATCAATATCGCCATCCCGGTCGTAATCCAGCGAGAGCACGCCCAGCCCCTTGCCCCGGGGATCGGCGATACCAGCCCGCTGAGAAATATCTTCAAATATGCCGTCGCCACTATTCAGATACAACAAATCGGGAGCACCCCGAAACCGGTACGGCGCGCAATAGGTCCGCACACCACTGCGTTCGCAAACCGGCTCGCGGGCGGGATTGTACGCGAGATAGCGCACCACATAGAGATCCAGGTCTCCATCGGCTTCAAAATCGAAAAAAACCGCACCCGCGCTCCATCCGCCTGCGGTCACATTCGCCTGCTGTGAAGCGTCTTTGAAAGTAGCATCGCCATTGTTCACATACAAAATATTTTCGGGATAGCCGGTAACGTAGAGATCCAGATCGCCGTCATTATCCGCATCGCCCACAGTACACCCCATGCCATAGCCTCGCCCGGACGCACCCGAAGATTCGGTAATATCAGTCAGGCGAATCGCTTTAGTCGTATCATTGCGATACAGCGCATTGCGACCCCGAACCGGTTGCCCGGGCAGATTGGCACCATTGACCAGATAGAGATCCAGATCCCCATCGCCATCCGCGTCGAAAAGCGCACAGCCAGAACCCATCGTCTCGACATAGTGCCATCCGCCCCTGGCCCCGGTACTGTGGACAAAATGGATCCCCGCCTTCTCCGCTATCTCAGTAAAACGGATAGCATCAGCGGCGGTAGAATGGGGCACACAAAGCAGGAACAGGAACAACGCAACGCGAATCATGGTCATTGTCCCTCTTCCATGCGGCGGATAAAATCACGGATGAGATTTGCATCGGGATGATCTGGACGAAGCCCGAGAACCTTCCGAAAAGCGAGCAGCGCGTCTTCCGGACGGTTCGCCCGCAGGCAGGCCATGCCCAGGGCGTGTTGAATATCGGCATTATCGGGACTGAGACTGGCGGCTCTGCGGTAGGTATCAATCGCTTCGTCCAAAAGCCCGGCATTCTCAAAAGCGCGGGCGCGGTTCAGATAAGTACTGACCTCCTCAGGCCGCTTCTGCAACCGCGCGATCTCGCGGGCAATAGCCAGAGAATCGGGGTGCCCGGGACTGAGTCGAAGACCCGTTTTGAGAGCGGATGCAGCCGCAGTTTTTTGTCCAGCCTGCAAATAGATCATACCCAGACTGAGATGGGCGTCTCCATCGTCGCCCTTAAGCTCAATGGCTTTTCGGAAAGCCTGAACCGCATCCGGATACTGTTTCAAATAAGCCAGAGCCTCGCCCAGATAGCGGTGGGCATCGGCATTTTTGGGCGTCAGGCGCACAGCCTCTCGAATGGATGAAAGACCCTGCTCATAGCGCCCCATATCCAGTTGCAGGCTACCCAGAGACAGGTGAATATCAGCCAGATGGGGATTGAGACGGAGCGCTTCTCGAAAAGCATTTTCCGCCTCTTCAAAACGCGCGGCATTTCGATACGCAATACCCATATTGTGATAGATAAGCGGATCTCGCGGATAGATCCGGCGGGCAGTGTGCAGGGTGCGAATAGCCTCCTCAAAACGCCCGGCCTCGGTATGGGCAATACCCAGATTAAAGTGCAAATCGGCATAATCGGGATTGAATTGAGCCGCCTGTTTGAAGGCAGCGACCGCTTCATCATAGCGACCCAGTGCCTCATAAGCGCGCCCCAGATTAAAATGGGCATCGGCGTGCTCTGGATTGTGCGAGATAGCCTGCTCTAAAACTTCGGTAGCCTGATCGCCATGCCCCATCTCGATATAGACAACGCCCAGATTGTAGTGCGCATCGGCATTTTCGGGAGACAGGCGAATCGCCTCTTTCAGCGCATCTTCTGCGCGGGTGAGGGATTGCGTATTCGCCAGCGCAATGCCCAGCGTCAAATAAGCAACCGCGAAATCGGGCTTGAGACGAACCGCCGTCTGCAAAGGCGCAATAGCGGCCTCGTGATTGTCCTGAAGATGGTATAGAATACCCAGATTGTAGTGAGTAATGGGATCATCAGGCATGAGGCGAATCGCGTCCCGAAACGCAATAGCTGCATTATGAGGCTGCCCTAAACTGGCATAAGTCACCCCCAGGTTGTAGCGGGTCAGAGGATCATCAGGCTTGAGACGAACCGCCGTCTGCAGAGCATCGAGCGCCTCTTTGAACCGGCGTTGCGCGACAAAGAGCAAACCCAGGTGGCTATGGGCATCGGCATAATCGGCATCCTCGGCAAGGGCGCGACCGAGATAATCGCGCACAACATCCGGGTCCTCGGCATTGCCAGTCAGCATACGCCGGGCGCGCACCCAGTGGGCATAAGCCCGAACAGATCGGGTGGGTCTGCGAAGAATCGCCTCCCATTCGATGACGGTGGAACTGAGATCAACACCGTCCAGGAAGCGGTATATCACACTGTCCTGCAGGGCAAAAAGGGACTCAAGAGGACCGGACACCTCTCCCAGTTCCATAATATCATCGGTATCAACCCGCAAAACGCGGGCGGAGATCTGGAGCTGGTCTCTCTGCAGCCGACAGGCACCGTACAGGACCAGTGTTGCACCTGCCGACTGGCCAATTTGCACAGGCGTCTGATATTTAGACAAAGCGGCATTCAGCCGATCAGCATCGACCATTTGCAGCCCCGACACGCGGCGGAGCTTATCCGACAAACTCCAGGCCATACCCTCCGAGAGCCAATCGGTATTCGCCTCTTCAAAAGGCAAAACCGCGACCACCGGACGACTGTGAGCCGACAGGGGCACCAACAAAATAAAAAATAGAATAATGACGCGCATGAAAAGCTCCTGGACAGTTCAATCCACAATCTAAGGCGTGTGAGAAAAAAATGCAATTGCAGCCTTACCCGCAGAGATACCACCCGGAAAAAACAGCGATTCCATTTTGTTTTTTTGTTATACTCTATAAACATCTTGCAGAGAATCACATCTCTGGTGAACACAACACAATGAAAAATTATCATTTTTATCTCGCGATCGGCCTTTTTCTGGGATTATGCGGGACCGAAACGGTACACGCCCAGGACGCCGAGTCGATTTATACCCGGGCATTACAGGCCGCGCACAAAGACAGTGTAAAACAGGCCATTGACGACCTGGAAAAAATCGCCGAACAACAACCCCAGCCTGCGCGGGTACTGACCTTGATCGGACAGCTTCACCTCCAATCTAAACAGGCCGACGACGCTATCAAAGCATTTCGCAAAGCAGTACAGGCCGATTCGGGATGGGTAGAGGCGCACCTGGGTATGGGACTGGCCTACCTGGACCTGAAAAACGACTGGCGGGGTGCCCGCCCCCATTTGCAAAGAGCCGTAGCACTGGATTCGACCCGGGCAAAAATGTACTACCATCTCGCCCGCCTCTATCGAATATCCGAAACAGGGGATGCCGTAAAAGCGGCGGGACGGGCGATCCAGATCGACCCCGAATACGCACCGGGATACCTGCTTCTTGGCCAACTCTACAATGACGACAAATTGGACCAGGTAGCGGTTTATTATTACGACCAGTACCTCAAGCGCCAGCCCAAAGACCAGGAAGCGGCCTATTTGTTTATCCGCAGCCTGGCCGAATCGGGCAAAAAGACAGAAGCCGAACGCCTGCTGGGCAGACTGGAAGATCCTCGAGGCTATGCGATCCTGAGCCAAATACTCATGGAGCGGGGCAATTTTGAAGACGCGCTCATCGCTTTTGAAGAGTACATATCCACACTATCCGAGGAGGAGGGAGGACTCTACTGGGACATATCGATAGTAGCAACACCCAGAGAAGCAGAGACCTATCGGCAGACCCCACCAGAGCGGCGTAGAGATTTTTTGCGCCGATTCTGGCTGAGAAAAGACCCCCTGAAAGCCAGTGGTGGACTGATGCGCTGGTGCGAACACTATCGACGGGTACTCTATGCGCGGGAAAACTACGGACGAAAGCAATTTCCCTATGATCGGCGAGGGGAGGTCTATATCCGCTACGGGGAGCCAGACCACCGCTCCACATCCCGCTCATTAAACCTCAACATACCCCAATCTGTCGGAATCATCCAGACAGAACTCGCCCGCCGGCTCTATGGCCCCGATGGTGTACACCACACATTTCTGGGACCTGTATATCCGGTGCGAACAGAACGATTTATAAACATCATCGACGAAGACAACCCCGAACTGGACGACCTGCCCCGCATGCCCTTTGAAGGCTCCATGCAAGCCCGCGCGGGCATGGCGGCTGAAGACACCCTGGGATTTTACGGGTACAAACCCGTGACAACGGGCATTGCCGGAATGACCGTAAAGTGGGAAGTGTGGTTTTACACCCGCATCGGCGGAGGCATCGAAGTGGTATTTACCGACGAATTTACCTCCGGGCGTTACGATTACGCGCCGCCGCCCGTTCTGACCACAGAAGATCGAGACCGCCTGGAACGGGTTGGGCACGACCAAACCCTGCGGATATCGCGACTGTTCTCGGAATATTCGCCTGCCACCTTCATGCCCCGCATCACCCGGGATATACCCGAGGTCTATAACATCAGTTATTACGAACCACTGGATTTTCATTTTGATACAGTGGATTTTAAGGGAACAGACAACAATACAGAAATTCGGGTATTTATGGGAGTACCCACCCGCAACCTCTATGTACAGGATGCCAGCGACACGGCGCGGGTGCAGCGGCGGGTAGCCCTGATCGACGAGCGCTCTGGAAAAGTCTATCGCGTACAGGGCAATGTCGAAGTCATGGCACCGCGAGGTAGCAGATCCGTACTGGTAGAAGAATTTCCACTGGATGTACCTCCGGGCGATTATATGCTCGCCGTTCAAGTCTGGCGCCCAGAAGCGGACTTGATGGGCGTTTATCAAAAATCTGTACCGGTAGATTCATACAACAGGGATACACTGATGGTCAGCGGCATTCAAGTAGCCCGCGCAGTGGCTCAGGTAGATTCGGGAACCACGGGCCAGTTTGTGAGATCGGGCTTCCGGGTAGATCCCTCACCGGGTCGGATATTTTATCAGGAAACATCATTTTTTATTTATTTTGAAATCTACAACTTGTTGCGCGATTCATTTGGACAGACGCGCTACGAAGTCGCCTATACAGTGCGGGACGCCAACCATACGCCGCTGCTGATCCGCGCGCTGTCCGGACTGGGCCAGATGCTATCGGGCGGTAACAGAGAAGAAGTGACGATTCGGTATGAGCAGACAGGCACGCAAACGAAAAGTGAGAATTTTGTAGAACTGGATTTGGGAGACATCGCACCTGGCCAACACGAAGTAGTCGTCGCCGTAAAAGATCTAAACCGCGACATTGAAGTGTTCAAAACAGCTCGTTTTTACGTCGTGGAAGCAAAGGCTCAAAGCCAATGAGCAATTCTATGGAACAAAATGGATTCCGCGCCTTTGTGGTACTCGCGAGACCCTTCACACTACTGGCACCTGCCGTGGGATTTCTCGCGGGATCGGCAATGGCTACCGGCGGAGAGATCCCAACAGCAGGCCTGGTAGGCACACTGGCTGTTACAATCCTGAATGCGGGATCAAACATCATCAACCAGTGCTGCGACCTGGAAATTGATCGGATCAACAAACCCACCCGCCCCATGCCTTCGGGAAGCGTATCCATGCGCGGGGCAGCACTGCTGGGAACCGCGTGCTATATCATCGCCCTCGGTCTCGCCTATCTCGTCCATCCCCGGCTGCTGGGCATCTTCGCGGTGGGCGCATTGCTCACACTGGCCTATTCAGCTCCGCCCTTGCGGCTGAAACGACACGCACTCTCTTCGAGCCTGGCACTGGGATTTGGACGGGGGTGTTTGCTACCCATAGGGGGATGGGCGGCTGTGGAACCTATATGGCACCCGGCACCCTGGTTTGTGGGCCTGGTATTCGGCCTCTATGTATTTGGAGCCAGCAACACCAAAGATTTCGCAGATGTGGAAGGAGACCGCGCCTACGGCATGAACACCCTACCCGTACTATTGGGACCTCGGCGAGCAGCGTGGATGATACTGCCTTTTCTGGTATTGCCTTTTGCGCTCATTCCCATTGGCGCGATGTGGGAATGGGTGCCATCGAGCGCGCAGTGGCTGGGCTTTCTGGCACTTTGGGGAGGGTATGTCGGCTGGTTGATGTTGAAGCGCCCCGAAGCATTGACATTTGAATCCAATCACATTTCTTGGAAACACATGTATTTGCTATTGATGGCGGGACATGTGGGGTTTGTGTGCGTATTTGCAATCGGATAACGCGGAGGTTTGCAATGGCGGAACCGACGTATCACGACCATGCGCGAGACTTAAACCGGGAACTGCGAGCGGCAATACCAGAGGAACGGCTAACAGACCTGCACCGGAGGCGGCCCTGGCGACACTTCTGGATCGCTTTTCGGCAGACAGCGCTGCTGGTCGGGCTACCCATCTGGATTTACCACGTCGATTCGTTCTGGGCCTGGTTTCCCGCAAGCGTACTATTGGGATTCGCGATTTTCAGCTTCTCCGTTTTACTACACGAATCCGTACATCGGTGCATTTTCCGCAAGAAGCCCCGCCTCAACGACCTCCTGGGACTCGTGTACGGATGGATTTCCGGACTGGCATTTTCGCAGTTCAAGCGGTGGCATCTGGACCACCACGACCACCTGGGTTCGACGCACGCCGACCCCAAACGCGCGCACCTGTCCCCCCGCATCAATTCGCCGTGGTTCAAACTGCTTTACTGCACGCCAATGCTATTCCCCATTTATTTTCGGGCAGTAGCCGAAACCTTCAAAAGCTATCCAGAGCAACTATGCCGCCAGATCAAACGAGAACGCACAGTGGGAATCATCCTGCACCTGGGAATCCTGACGTGGTTCTGGACGCTGGACCCGTGGTTTGCTTTCAAAGCGCATCTCGTTCCAGTATTTTTTATCTTTCCCATTGCATTTACTGTCAACCGGTTGGGACAGCACTATGTGATAAACCCGGATGAAATCGCCAACTGGACAACCCTCATGCGATCCAATTGGATGTGGAATTTTCTCTATCTGTTTTCGACATACCACCTGGAACATCACTACTTCCCGGGCGTGCCATTTTACAACCTGCGGAAATTGCAAAAAGAACTGAAACCCTTTTTTCAACGAAAACAGATGGTATTTTTTTCCTACAGTCAGGTGCTCTATCTCTGGTTTATCAAAAACCACGCACCCCATACGCAGTCGAATCTCATAATATAAAACAAGAGGCGCCATGAAAACGCTTCTGCTTTTTGTGCCCTCTGCCGTGGCAATAGCCCTGCTGATGTGGCACGCCTGGTCCCATCGAGGTCGCCGCATTGCGCTGAGTTTTTTTATCTCGGCATTTCTATTTGGCGTCGTGCGGGGAAATGTGATTCACTGGATCACAGTCGAATCGCAGGGGGGCGTGATGCCCTATGTATTCACGCAGCCGGTAGTGCAGATATTTTCAGCGTCTTTACAGGCGGTAATCGGATGGATTTTTGCCCTCTATGTGAGCTGGTGGCTCGCTGAGCGGGTGCTGGCGCGAATACCCGCACTTAAAGGCGATTTGATGGCCACGGTGGGAATGACCTGCGTGGGAATGGCGGCAGTTGGATATGGGGTAGAAGGCGGAGCGGCAGCCGCGGGCTGGTGGCTGTGGAGCATACCGACGCACAATCGTTTCTTTGCAGGTGTGCCCACTGTGGGAATAGCGGAGTGGTTTGCGGTGGGATTCGAGTTCTTTATCCCCTTTTTTCTGGTATTCTGTACGCCCCATCGGCGCAGGGTCTGGGCGCACGCGCTGTGGGGCGTATTTCTTTTTCACATGTTCTTACACCTGTTTTCCGAGCCGATTTCACGCGCGGTACCCACACAACCCTTTGTACTCTGGCACTGGATAAGCATCCTGACGCTGGGCGTACTGGCGCTGACCGGTACAGCCTCCACAACCGTGGAAACAGCCGAAAACAGGCGCAGGTCGCGGCACGAATTGATGTGGGTGTGCATAGGACTGTTCACAGCGGTGATGATCGTAGCGCAGGTGGGCATTGGCGGACGACCAGACCTGCTAATTTCGCTGATCCCCCTCGCCCTGCTATGTCTTATGGCATTGCCAAAAGTATCCATGCCATGGATTCTGGCCTCTGCGGTTGTCGCCTGGATAGCTGAGGGATTTGGTGCGGGTTTTGTCACATCACCGGTAGCCGCAGTCTTATTCCTGCAAGGCCGTGCCTGGTGGGGTGATCAATGGCTTTTCCGCATCGGCGTGGTCGCATTATTTGTGGGCATCGGATTGGGCGTTTATCGCTCGGGAGTGGCATTGAGCCGACAGTGCGAAGTCTATATGATGCACCTGGAGCGAGCAGCACGCCATGCGGGAAATAATCGGATGGATCTGGCCGCGAGAGAGCAAGCAGCAGCCGACGCGCTGGCTCCCGGAGATGTAGAAGCCTATTTGCAAATCGGATATGCACTGGACCGGCGGGGATTTCTCGGCCTTGCCATTGCCCAGTTTCGAAAAGCCCTCGACCTGGAACCCACGCTTTTCACAGCGCATTACGATCTGGGGATGGCTCTGGAAAGATTCCGGGATACGACAGGTGCAGAAGCGGCATTTCGCCGATCAATCGAACTGGCGCCCCGGTTCTACGATGGCCATGTGAGGTTGGGAACGCTATTGCTCAATCAGGGCCGCACAGACTCGGCACAGGTGTATTTCGAACGCGCGGTTCAAATCGACCCAACCCATCCGGACGCACGGCACGGCCTGCAAATGATTCAGAACAAAAAGGTCAGATAAATCAATTCTTAATCACAAAAATATCATCCGCGACCAGAAAGGGTTCGCCCTGACCAATAATCGGTGCAGAAATAACCGTGCGATCGCCAGTATTGATATCCACGCGGTAGATAACGGTGCGATCAGCCACCAGGAGTTGGTCAAGCGCATTAAAAGCGAGACCAGAGGGAATATCGGGCAACTCACCCCCACCCATAAAAGGGCTTGAAATAATGGTGCGGTCACCACTGAGAGGATCAACTCGGATAACAGCGGCCTGGCCGATATCCGTGACAAAAATGGTGTTAAGGGTGCTCAGAACAATCCCTTCCGGATCCATCAATCGGGGTCCCTCACCCATTTCTGGACCAGAGACAACCGCGCGGTCACCACTATTGGGATCAATGCGGAAAATACGCCCCTCGCCTCCCTGCGAAACTGAGCCAACCACCAATAGGAGATTGCCATCGGCATCCAGGGCAAACTGCTTGATGCGACCAGTAAAGGGTGGTCCATCACCTCGACCGGGACCAGAGACAACTGTGCGATCTCCACTATTGGGATCAACGCGAAAAATAGTAGCAGATGGCTGATCGCCGACCAGGAGTTGTCCAGATGATTCGCGCACCAGACCGACCGGTCCCAAAAACGCGGGACCTGAACCGATAATCGGGACATTGGGATCAACGGGGCTACCGCCTGAAGACACGATAAAAAGCTCGGCCGTTCGGACATCGAACCGCAGGACAATGGGCAGACCGCTTCCAGAGAGAGCCATCAGAAGGTCGCCATTGGCATCCCGGGCGATCTGCCGGGGAACACCGCCGATGCGGTCATTGACAACGGTGCGATCTCCAGTACCGGGATGGATGCGAAAAAGCGCGCGCTGGGCGGCATCTGTGAGCAAAATATCGCCTTCGGAAAAAGTGGGAACTTCTTCGGGATCAAGACCCTTATCGGACGAACCACAGGCGACCGCGAAACAGACCAACCAAATCTGTAAAAACCGATTCATGAACGCATTCCCCATCGACAAACAGTTTGTGGATACCCAATGATACCGCAGCGGGTAGTCGCTGTCAACATAAGACACTAAGCCTTTTTCAGGAGACTTGTGTGAACACTAAAAGCAGTTTATGGCTGATTATTCTGGTCTTCCTGGGCTGCGCTTCCAAAGCCGACGAATGGGTACAAATTTTGGAGCATCCCAATGCTGCAGAGCGCGCCCGCGCAGCAATACAGATAGGAGAAATAGGTGATCGACGCGCGGTCCCAGCCCTCATCCAAACTCTGAAAGACCGAGAACCACAGGTAAGATTGGCCGCAAGCGAAGCCCTGGGTAAATTGGGAGATCGGCAGGCAGTGGATTCGCTAATTGCGATTGTTCACGACCCAAATGTCATGGTTGGCCTGACCGCAGTCGAAGCCCTGGGCAATATCGGAGGCGAAAAGGCTGTAGAAACCTTGCTGCGGATCGCGCAAGAGCGAGAAGGGCCCCTGAGCCTGGGCGCAATTCAAAGTCTGGGTACCGCAGGAGGCGACCGATCCGTAAAGGCACTGACCACCGCGCTGACCGATAGAACACGCGACATGCGGTGGGTAGCCGCACTGACCCTCGCCCGCACAAAAAATCCACAGGCTCTCGCCCCTCTGATTAACGCCCTGCCACAGGCGGATGGAGAACTGCGTCGGGTAATGGTGGGAGCACTCAACACCATCGATCCATCGTGGCAAACTTCTGCACCGGCTGAAGAGGCGATCAATCGCCTGATTGACGGATTGAAAATGCCAAACCAATCGCGCTACCAGGTAGTTCAGGTACTATCGGAAATGGATGCCGAATGGAAAACGCGTGCGGGTGCTACCATGGACTTTTTTGTCGCACAACTGGCGAACGGAGACCTGATGGCGCGGATACAGGCTGTCGAGGCCCTGGGACAGATCGGAGACGCCCGGATAGTACCATCCCTGCTCGAGACACTAAAAGACCCAAATATCCAGATGCAGTACATCACTATAAAAGCACTGGGCGAACTGCGCGATACACGAGCCGTCGAACCACTGGTAAAAGCCCTCGAACATCGTGATCCCGGCATCGTTTCAACTGCTGCACTGGCACTGGGCGAACTGCGCGATATACGCGCCGTCGAACCACTCATGACCATCCTGTCCAATACAGAACAAGGCGTATTTCGCCTGGGAACAATACAAACTCTGGGTGTACTGAAGGACCCCCGTGCAACGGCTTTGCTAACTGAGCAATTAGACGATACATCGGTACAGGCTCGGCGCATTGCGACCGAGGCCTTGGGAGAGATTGGAGACCGCGGTGCCATCGCTCCCCTGTTGAAAATGCTGAATGATCAGTCAGCCGAAGTGCGCTGGGCAGCGGCCGATGCCCTGGGATCAATCGGCGATTCGTCTGTGGCGGATTCCCTCATCTCGATTATCGGAAAAGGACGAATATGGGCGCGACGAATGGTGCGGGTGCTGGACCGCCTGGATACCAACTGGCGGGAACGAGAAGCGACTCTCCAGATAGAAACCTATTTTCTGGAACACATCGACCATCCCGAGCCAGAAGTGCAATGGCGCTCTGCCGAAGCCCTGGGAGAGATTGCCACGCCAAGAGCGAGCCAGAAACTCCTGCAAGCCATGGAACATAAACGCACGATGATTATAGCAGCCGCGCACGCCTTCTTCATCCGAAATGGGATATCCGAAGCAGAACCCCTGCTCGTCCAGGCCCTGCATCAGTATGGCACCGAGGAAATAGCTCTAACATATCTAAATGCCGACCACCCCGCGCTCGCCAGAGCCGCACACAATTGGGCGCGCAGGCAGGGAATGATATTGCTATCTTCTCCCGAACCGGGTAATATACGATGGAACAACAGCAGCTAAAAAGCCACTTATCAAATTGAGGAGAGTATCATGAGCAGTATTTACGCAATAGCAACAATGGATACCAAAGGTGAAGAAATCGGATATGTCGCCGAATGCATCCAAAACGCGGGCGCAGAGGTAACAGTCGTAGATGTAGGCACGCAGAGCGACGCACAGGGCGGAACGCCGGATGTATCGCGGGAAACCATAGCCGCCTGTCACGCGGGCGGAACGGGCGCAGTAATCGGACATACGGACCGGGGCGAAGCCGTAACAGCGATGGGAGAAGCACTGTGCGCCTACTTACTACAAGAATACGCCAAAGGCGACGTAACGGGTATTATTGGCATCGGGGGCAGCGGGGGCACAGCACTCATCACGCCAGCAATGCAAGCATTGCCCATTGGCGTACCCAAAGTCATGGTATCCACCGTCGCCAGTGGCAACACCGAGCCTTATGTGGGGTGTTGCGATATAGCGATGATGTACTCCGTGGTAGATGTAGCCGGAATCAACCGCGTATCGCGGCAAGTACTGGGCAATGCAGCGCATGCAATAGCGGGAATGGTCGTAAACACCGTTGCAGAGGCCGAAGACAAACCCACGCTTGGAATGACCATGTTTGGCGTAACAACGCCGTGTGTAACCATGGTCCGCGAAGCACTGGAAAAAGACGGATATGATTGCCTGGTATTTCACGCCACAGGAACGGGTGGACAGGCAATGGAAAAACTGGTCGAAAGCGGAATGATCGACGGCGTTCTGGATATCACCACAACCGAAGTGGCCGACGAAGTAGTGGGCGGCGTATTCCCCGCCGGACCTGAGCGAATGGATTGCATTCTCGCCCGCGAAATACCTTATGTCGTGAGCTTGGGCGCGCTCGACATGGTAAATTTTGGTGCCGTAGAAACCGTCCCCGAACAATTTAAAAACCGCACACTCCACGTACACAACGCACAGGTCACATTAATGAGGACAACAGCAGATGAAAACCGCCAATTTGCCGAATGGATAGCGAACAAATTGAACCGATCAACTGTCCCAATTCAAATACTAATTCCAGAAAACGGCGTATCGTTAATCGACGATGAAGGACAGCCCTTTCACGATCCGGATGCAGATAAGGCATTATTTGAAACCCTGGAAGCGCGCATCGAACAAACGGAAAATCGACAGACCAAACGGCTGGCGAACAATATCAACGACCCGGAATTTGCAGCAGCACTGGTAGCGAGTTTCCAGGAAATACGATAAAACACAAGGAGACAACAATGGCAGCAGAGAGCCGAACATCAATATTAGAACGCCTGCGAAAAAAAAATTCAGATGGACTGCCGATCATCGGCGGTGGTGCTGGCACGGGAATCTCGGCAAAATGCGAAGAAGCGGGCGGCATTGATCTCATTGTAATTTACAACTCGGGACGCTATCGCATGGCGGGACGAGGATCGCTCTCGGGCGTCCTGGCCTATGGCAATGCCAACGAAATAGTCAAAGAAATGGCTTATGAAGTCATCACAGCAGTAACACACACACCCGTACTCGCCGGGGTGAATGGAACAGACCCATTCATGTTGCGGGATCACTTCTTGCGGGAACTGAGAGACCTGGGCTTTGCGGGAATCCAAAATTTTCCAACCGTAGGACTCATTGACGGATTATTTCGCGCCAATCTGGAAGAAACCGGAATGGGCTACCACCTCGAAGTGGAAATGATCGCGGCTGCCCGTGAAATGGACATGCTCACAACGCCCTATGCGTTCAATGTCGAAGAAGGACAACTCATGACAGAAGCAGGTGCCGATATCGTCGTGGCGCACATGGGATTGACAACCAAAGGCACAATTGGCGCGCACACGGCAAAAACCCTCGACGACTGCGTGGAAGAAGTAAAGGCAATTTGCAATGCCTGCAAGTCAATTCGAGGCGATGTCATCACGCTTTGCCACGGCGGGCCTATTGCCGAACCAGAAGACGCCTCTTATATCCTCGAACGGGTCCCCGAAGTCGATGGCTTTTACGGCGCCAGCTCAATGGAACGTCTGCCGACGGAAGTGGCTATGACGGCTCAGGTCAAACGCTTTACCGAAATCCGCAGGTAAATCATGTCGCTACCGCTGAGCGAGGAAATACAAAAATACACAGTCCCATGGCTGCAACTGGATTGGCCGATAGACTGGCCGCAAATTTTTGATCGGCCAGGCGACCTCGTCCTCGAAATTGGATTTGGCAATGGACATTTCCTATCCGATATGGCAGCGTCGCGTCCCGATGCGTGTTTTGTCGGGATCGAACGCGCCTGGGGATCCATGCGCCGATTGTTCAAGCGATTAAACGCCCTGAAATTAAATCACGTGCGCGCAATAGAGGGCGATGCCGCATATTTATTACAACACGTATTTGCCCCGCAATCCCTATCGGAAATATGGATCAATTTTTCAGATCCATGGCCCAAAGAGCGACACCACAATCGGCGTCTGATTCAAGATGCGTTTATAAAAATACTGGCCGAACGATTAAAACCGGGTGGCGCAGTAACCATAGCGACAGATCACGCAGATTACGCAACGTGGGTCACCGACGTACTGTCGCGACAATCGCACCTGCAATCCATTTACGAAACCCCATCTGTTCACCAGTTACCCGGACGCACCCCAACCAAATACGAACAAAAAGCCATAGATGCGGGCGTACCCATCCACTATTTTGTCTGGCGTCAAAAATCGGAACCATCAGTCGAAACGCACATTCAAAAGGTAGGGAAAATGCCAAATATCGTATTAGAAGGCGAATACCATCGCGAAGAAATACTGAGCCTTATCGAACACGCCACAGATCAAGTGTGGCGCGAAACCCATCGGAATACACAGGTCGTGATCAAAATGACAGACCTCTACTGCCAACAGCCCGACAATCACGGCCTCATCTCAGTTATGGTACGCGAAGGAGAACTCGCCCAGTACTTCGGCATATCCCTCTTATTTCGCAAAAACAATCAGCTATTGATCAAACTGGCGCCGATGGGTCAGCCGCGCCCCACCTGGGGGGTGAAAAAAGCAGTACAAAAAGTGGCAGATCTGATCCTGGAAACACATCCCCATCTGTGGCTCGCATCGAGTACCGTAGGTCTATGAGGAGAATGGTAGCGCAGCAGAAACACCGATACTTTTCGCACGGCGTGATGGTCTGATATTGGAAGACTAAAAAACCAGAACCGCTTCGCGAAACTGCCCGAGTAAACGCCCATCATAGGTCACTTCTATCGGAATGATCAGACGTTGGGACCGGGCGTGATTTCCCTCCGGAATAGGTATGGTGAAATTGATATGCCCCTCTTGTTTGGCGGGAATTGTTATCTCTTGTTGCGGCAGGCGGATATCCCACGATTCCGGCAAGACGGGGCAACACCCAGTTCGCCGCGCCTCTTCGGAATGGTTGGTGAAATAGATCTGCAAATTGACGGAGTGCTTTGACCCCACTTCCTGCTCATAGGGATCAGCCCGAATCCAATGTTCATCGAGTCCGTAATTCGCGTGGTCCCAGGCGCACAAATCGGTGTAGAGTGTCTCCCGTTCGGCGAGATTTTCCCGCATCAGTCGAATCTCTTCAGAGGTAAAATCGAAGGCACAGTTAACGTGGCAGGTGACTACTCCCACGGCTAAAGCCTGTGGGCTTCTTGGCGGTCAATCCGCCTGACGTTGTAGCCCCAACGTCAATATGTTTATCGCAGCATTGTGGTCTCTG